>JAZUJV010000287.1:0-4933 GCA_045642945.1 Eubacteriales bacterium
TGCTCGTCTTCTTTATCGGCAAAGTTTACTCGTGTAAGTTTGGTAACGCCGTCGACTATCTCGGCAACGTCGGCGCCGAACTCTTTTTTTATCGTCGGAAGGTCGACCTTTTCGCAATCCTCGACGGTATCGTGCAGGAAGGCGGCACAGATCGAATCGGTGTCGAGCTGAAGCTCGAAAACTATCTCGGCGACGGAGAGCGGGTGGATTATATAGTCCTCGCCCGAGATACGTTTCTGGCCTTCGTGCATCTTTTCGGCGAAAAGATAGGCTTTTTCTATTTTATTGTAATCGTAGTTGCCCGTGGTTTTTATCGCGGCGAGCAGGTCTTCGGCTTTTTTAAGCATGGGTTTGCCTTCGTAAATATTATTTTTCGGCGGCGGAGCGTACTTTTTTAAGTAAAGGCGATTCGTCGATGTTGGTCTTGCCGGCGACGGTGGAAAGCGAGATACAGACGAGGTCGTCGCTGACTTTGGAATCTATCGAGAGAAGCTTTTGTTCATTCAGCACCTCGAGGATGACTTTTAATTTGCACGCGCTGACGTCAATTTCGAAATCGTCGCGCAGAGTCCTCGCGGAGGCGGTTATCGAGAACTTTTTGCCTTCTCTGCCGACTTCCCTTCTGACGAAGCGGAAGACGTCGCGGAAATCGGAAAGGTCGGGGATATCCTTTTCGCAACCCTCGTAGCCTTTTCCATCGGAAAGCAGCGCGAATTTTTCGGTCATGGACAGAATCGAGCTGTTTTCGCTTTCGGAGACGGCGACGTCTTTTATGAATATCTGGGGCGTGCGCATACCCATATATTCGTTTATGTCGGCGGTATAGACGATATCGACTATATCGCCTTCGACGTAGGGCAGGTCCTCGAAGGGCATACCGAACCAGACGGCGTTGACCGACATATTGGCGAATTTGCCCGTTCCGCAGGCGCGGAACCTTATATGTTTACCCTGTGAAAGCGGGACGATATCGCGAAGTTCGACGTTTTTTAATAGCAGGACAGGTTGGGGGTTGGAAAGCCCGAAGGGCTCGAGAGTAAGCATCTCGTCGATGCCTTTTTCGGTTATTTCGGGAAGCGTCGTTTCACATTCGATCTCTATCGGGAAGACGTTTTCGTCTTTTGAAAGCAGAGGATCGGCGTAGGAATTTATCTTACGGCGGAATTCCTCGATATTATCGCATTTTATCGAAAGTCCGGCGGCAAGCTCGTGCCCGCCGTATTCGAGCAGAAGGTCGCCGCATTCGGAGAGAGCATCCATAAGCGAAAAGCCTTTTATGCTTCTGCCCGAGCCTTTGGCGGTATCGCCGTCCTTTGAGAAGAGGATGCAGGGGCGGGAGTATTTTTCGGCGATCTTCGAGGCAACGACCCCGATGACGCCCTGATGCCAGCCGTCATAGGAGAGGACAAGGAAACGGTCGTCGGCGTAGTTTTCGTTTATCAGCTCGGTCGCCTGCTCGTAAATCTTCTGTTCGGTCGCCTGACGGAATTTATTTATCTCGCAAAGCTCGGAAGCAATCTTTTCGGCTTCGGCGGGGTCTTCGGTAAGTAAAAGTTCGACGGCACGGGAGGCACAGACTATCCTTCCGGCGGCGTTGATACGCGGAGCGAGGACGTAGCCGACGGTAACCGACGTAACCTTTTTGACGCGTCTGCCGTGTTTTATTATGCCCGCCTTTTCCATAAGGGCGATAAGCCCGAGGTTTTGGGTGTTGGCGAGCTTTTGCAAGCCGACACCGACGATACGGCGGTTTTCACCGATTATCGGCATAACGTCGGCTATCGTTCCGACGGCGATTATATCGGAATAGAGGTCGAGTATCTTTTTCGTATCGCCTTCGAGAGCGCAGAGAAGCTTGAACACGACGCCGACGCCCGCGAGGTTTCGGAAAGGATAATCGCTGTCTTCGCGATGGGGGTTGACGACGGCTTCCGCCTTCGGCAGCGTTTCGCGGCAGGAATGGTGGTCGGTTATTACCATATCTATTCCGACGCTTGACGCGTATTCGGCTTCGCTTACGGCGGTAACGCCGGTATCGACGGTTATTATGAGGTCGACTTTATCCTTCATCTTTTCGATGACGGGAAGGCTTAGACCGTAACCCTCGGAGATACGCTCGGGGATAAAATATTCGGCTTCGAGCCCGCGCATCCTTAAATAGAGATAGAGCATCACCGTACTCGTAACGCCGTCGACGTCGTAGTCGCCGTAGATACAGACACGCTCTTTGTTATTTATTGCGCGCTCGATCCTTGCGACCGCTTTATCCATATCTTTGAGCAGGAAAGGGTCGTTGAAGGGGATATTTTCGATTTTTACGAAATTATCGACGTCTTCTTTGGTCTCGATGCCTCGGTTTAAAAGCAGACGGGCGGTAAGCGGGAAAATATGAGCCGATTTCTGAAGCTCTTTACATTTCAGCTCGTCTGTTTCGTTCAGCTGCCATTTTCTGTGTGTCATTGTTTTCACCTCTTTTTCGGGGTCATTGATCCGCGAGCTCGGTAAAGACCACCTCGTAATCTTTATTGAGCACGTAGATACCGATTTCGTCCCCGCCGAGCGTTACGCTCGCGGCGGAAACGTATTTCCCGTCTTCACGGGAGACTGTTTTATTATAATCCGCCGTGGCGGAAAGGTCGTTTATATCAAAGTTTTCGAAAGCGCCGTAAGGACCGACGAGTGTAACCTTCAAGGGCTCGGCGACCGTCAGCGCGATACCCGTCGGGACGTTTTGTATCTTTATCTTATCGGCGGGGATATCGAAGGTTTTGACGGTAAGCTCGGGAAGGATGGCTTTTACGGATATTTTCGAAACGCCGCTTTCGTTGGAGATACCGCTCGGGAGGAGCGAAAGTATCGAATAATCCGCCTCGAAGATATTTTCTATCGCGGTCTCGTCGATCGGGATAACGATCTCGTTAAGCGATTCGAGGTCCTCGGCTCTGCCGGAGACGGTAACGCTTTGGGGGTTGACGGTTATCGAAACGTCGTTTTCGGAAAACTTTCCGCCGGTGAGCATCGCTTTTACGGGAACGGTTTTATGTTTCGTAACCGTAACGGTAACATAGGCGCGGTTTTCGGAAAGGAAGGTATAGGGGTCGTCAATCTCTTTTCCGGCTTTATCGAGAAGGATTATATCGCCGTAGCCGTAGACGCTTTTATCGAGCGTAACGCCGTCGAGGTTGAATTTCACGACTGCGTCGCCGATGCTTTCGAGCACCGTCTTCGGCCCTGAGACGAGAACGTACATCGGGTTGGCGGAGGCATCGACGAAAGAGACGCTTTCGGTCATAACGTAGCCGGAGCCCGTGTCGACGGTAACCGTCAGAAGCTCGGAGCTTTGGACGAACTCGTCGACGTAGACAATAACGTAATCGGTGCTTTTCGAGACGATGCCGACACCGTTGGGCGCGATGACGTTTATCGGAAGCTGGACTTCTCCGGCGGATTCGACGCCGGAAATATCGACGACGGCACGGAAATCGGAGGGGGCGTATTTGTCGAGGTCAGCCTGCCTTCCCTTCGCCGTAACGGTTATCGAGGAAAAATCCTGACCGGGGGCTAATGTAAAATTCTTTTCGAGAGCGAGAGCGTCGGCGCCCGCTATTTCGACGGGGATGCCGTTGAACGACTTTTCGAACAGCGTATCGTCGTAGCCTATCGCGTAGAGCCAGAGGAGAAAGGCGCCTATCAGCGCGCCGATGAGCGCGACGATTTTTAAAGCACGGGGCATTTTATCGATCTTATGCTCGCCGTTTTCATTTTTCGGTTTCGTCTTCGCCATCATCTTCGCCCCCTTTTTTATTCTTTTTACCGAAGAATTTTCCTTTTACTCTGTCGGTTATGGCAAGTTTATTATCGTTGATGAGAAGAGAAGTGAGATATTCCTCGAGGGTTTTGGAGGAGAAGCCGCGTTTCAGTTCGCCGTCGACGGCAACGGAGATAACGCCCGTTTCCTCGGAGACGACGAGCACGACGGCATCGCTGTTTTCGGAAAGGCCTATCGCGGCGCGGTGGCGGGTGCCGAGCTCTTTGACTATCTCGTTATTGGTGGAGAGAGGAAGGAAGCAGCCCGCGGCGTGTACTCTGCCCGCACGGATTATCACGGCGCCGTCGTGAAGAGGCGCTTTGTTGAAAAAGATGTTGCCGAGCAGGAAGGAGCTGGTTACGGCGTCGACTATCGTGCCCGTTCTGATATGTTCGCCGAGCCTTGTGGCGCGCTCGAAGACTATTAAAGCTCCCGTTTTGGTTTTGGAAAGTTCCTCGGCGGCGACGCAGGTCTGTTCTATCGCGGTTTTTAGTTCGCTTGCCTCGTCGGCATCGAGTTTACCTTTGAAATTCTTGATGGATTCGCCGCCCATTTTTTCGAGAGCGGAGCGAAGTTCGGGCTGGAAAACGATAACGATAGCGATCAAACCGACGGAGAAAAGGTTGGAAAGGATAAAGTTGAGCGCGCGCATGTGCAAAAGCCCCGAAAGGATAAGCATAACGACGAGGAAAACGACGCCGATAAGCAGTTTTCCGGCGCGGCGTTCGCGAACGAATTTGAACGTGTAGTAGAAAAGGAGCGCGACGATAAGGATGTCGAGGACATCCATTATGCCTATGCCTTTAAGCTGCGACCACACGTAACCAAGATAGTCTAAAATGGCACTCATTTTACTTTCTCCTTAATGTTTTTTTGCTTTTTGTCGGTTTATTCTTCGCTTATGAACGAAAGGTTTTTGATAAGCTCTTCCATGGCTTTGCCGCGGTGGGAGACCTTATCTTTTTCGGCGGAGGTCATCTCGGCAAAGGTTTTGCCGAAGGGCTCGTAGAAGAACACGGGATCGTAGCCGAAGCGGCCGTCTCCGCAGAGCTCGTCGATGATTTTGCCTTCGCATCTGCCCGTGAAGGTCATTTTCTTACCGTCTTTGCGGCAGACGCAGATACA
>JAZUJV010000288.1:0-9065 GCA_045642945.1 Eubacteriales bacterium
CGGAAAAATCCTCCTCGCGACTCCGATATTGCTAAAAGACGGATACGACGAAATATCTTCGAAAAAGCGTCAGCAGCTTTTATACGGTATTTCGGAGTTCTATAAAAACGATTTGTCCGGATTTCTCGGCAACGTTTAAGACTGTTGAGTAACATATTATTACGGATTTTCACCCAGAAGCGCGTACGCTTTGTTGCGTATGCGTTTCTATTATATTTATATGAAAATTTATATTCAAATCGCGTCCTAAATTTCAAAAAAGTATTGAAAATTCTATATAAATCGGTTATACTTAATTTGTTATAATATTGAAATTCGGATAGGTGCGGAATTGATAAAAATCAATATTGCGGGGCTTACCGTACAAATCAATAATAAATACGATTACGTTTTGAAACAATGCGCGGATTTTGCGACATGCGCCGAGAACGTTGACTTTTCAGTCGAGGCTTCGCCCGAAGACATCGAAAAAGAGCGACTTTTGAATCCCGATTTTGTCGGCGACGGTTATCTTGAAAGTGTTTGTATATACCGCGAGATCGCGATGCACTTGCCTGAATACAACGCATTCGTCTTTCATAGTGCCGCAGTTGAATACAAAGGCAACGCCTATTGTTTCACCGCAAAAAGCGGAACGGGAAAAACCACCCATACGAAGCTTTGGCGTAAAACTCTCGGAGAAGAGCTGAAAGTCATCAACGGCGACAAGCCGATAGTAAGATTGCTCGGCGATAAGTTTTACGTTTACGGAACTCCGTGGCGTGGGAAAGAAAATCTCGGCAACGATTCCGGCGTCCCTTTAAAAAGTATAGCGGTTTTGCATCGAGCGGAAACAAATTCGATCAAACTCATCGAGGCAAAAGATTCTGTCCCCGCTATAATACAACAGGTCTTCATCCCAAAGGATAAAAAAAGCGGAATTGGCACTCTCGACCTGATAAGCAAGCTTATCACCGCGGTGCCTATATATTCTCTCGGCTGCAATATGGACGACGAAGCAGCGATACTTTCATTTGGCACGATGAGTGCGGAGGTATAAATTGAACTACACTATTTCGGAAGCCGAAAATTACGAAATATCCGAAAGAAAAAGAATACGTAAAAGAGCTTTTCTTGCGTCGATGATATGCACGCTCGCCTGCCTTTTGATGTTTGGGCTCGAGGTTTTTATCGGCTTGTTTTATTATGATCTTCAAGGTCTTATAAGAAGCTTTGTAGTCAACACCGGACTGCCTTACGATATTATCGGCACTGTTACAGATATGCTGTTTTATATCGTATATCTTACCGTTCCGTTCGCTATCGCAAATTTGATTTTCAAATTCGGCTTTAAAGAGAAAGACAACTATCAACCCTTACACAAAAGTCCCAAAAAGCTATTATTATATATTCCTGCCGTTATAGGCGGAGGATATGCGATAAATATTATTAACGAAACGCTTTTCGGTTCGTTTTTCGATAAATTTCTTACCCCCGAAGAGCCGCTTCCCACTTCCGTTCTCGGAATAATATTGACTTTTATTTCTACCGCGGTACTGCCCGCGCTGCTCGAAGAATGGGCGTTTCGTAAAACCATCCTCAAAAACCTTCTTCCTTACGGAAAAATTTGGGCGATGCTCTTTTCTTCCTTCCTGTTCGGAATTATGCACCTTAACCCATTACAAAGCATCTTTGCATCGTTCATAGGCTTCCTTATGGCGCTTTGCTACGAATATACGCGTTCGATAAAAATCACAATGCTCGTGCATTTTCTGAATAACGCCATATCCGTTACTTTCGGCTACCTGGCTCAGGATGAAACCGCGGCCGCCGATATTGTGTATAACCTGCTATCGTCTTTGATCGTTTACGGTTGCATCGGATGCTTTATCGCCGCCGCGATATACTATTTGATCACCGGCTTCAAGCATAAGAAAATCGCTTTTGATAAACCCGCCCATATCGGCCGAAAGCTTTATTCCGGAGAATTCATCAGAGTTTCGCTTTTAAACCCCGGTACGATACTGTTTCTTCTCGGTACGGCGTTAATATTCTGTCTCACATTTTTAGTTTAAGTATGAAAAACGTTATTCATGCCGACGAATACTATATGAGGCGCGCTTTATCGCGAGCGAAAGCCGCTTTTAAGCAGGGTGAAGCCCCGATAGGCGCGGTCATCGTCAAAGACGGCGAGATTATCGCAAGCGGACGTAATATGCGCGAAACTAAGAGAAATGCGCTTAATCACGCCGAAATCATCGCGATAGACAGAGCGTGCAAAAAGCTTGGTGCATGGCGTCTTATGGATTGTACGCTTTACGTTACGATGGAGCCGTGCCCGATGTGCGCCGGAGCGATCGTCAATTCCCGTATCAAACGCGTCGTATTCGGATGCTACGATAAAAAAGCAGGTGCATACGGAAGCGTATTCAATCTTTCGGATTATCCGCTCAACCATAAATACGAGGTCGTGGGTGGCATCTTGGAAAGCGAATGTTCCGCAATTCTTTCGGATTTTTTCAAAGAGTTGCGATTGAAACATAAAGGAGAAACACAATGAAAACCAAAGCAGTAATTTCCGTTACCGGTAAAGACAATGTCGGTATTATAGCGAAAGTAAGCGCTATATGTGCCGAATACGGTGCAAACATCAGCGACATTTCTCAATCCGTTTTAAAAGAGTATTTCGCTATGATAATGATAGTGGAAATCGACGGATTAAAAATACCGTTTACCGAATTTGCCGACGCCGTAAGTACTTACGGTAAGCAAAACGGTCTCGAAATACACGCGATGCACGAAGATATATTCGATTCAATGCACAAGATTTAAGAGGAAAATCATGCTCGAAACAAAAGATATTCTCGAAACGATAAATATGATTCGCGAAGAAAATCTTGATATCCGAACAGTTACTCTCGGAATTTCGCTTTTCGACTGTGTCAGCGACGATAAAAACAGATTTCTTACGAATATTTACGATAAAATCACCCGCACCGCCGAAAAGCTCGTACCCGTTTGCGAAGATATCGAGAAAACTTACGGTATTCCGATAATCAACAAGAGGGTTTCCGTTACCCCGATCTCCCTCGTCGGCGGCAAGCTTGACAGAGACGGATACGTTGAAGCCGCGCGTACTTTGGATAAAGCGGCGGAAGCGCTCGAAATAAACTTTATCGGCGGATTCGGTGCCCTTGTACATAAAGGCAGCACCAAAAGCGAAGACGCGTTTCTCGAAGCGATTCCCGAAGCGCTCGCAAATACCAATATGGTCTGTTCTTCGGTGAACGTTGCGACGACAAAAGCCGGAATAAATATGGACGCCATCGCAAAGATGGGTAAAATAATCAAAGATACCGCATATCTAACCCGCGACAAAGATTCTATCGGCTGTGCGAAGCTCGTAGTTTTCGCCAACGTTCCGGAAGATAATCCTTTTATGGCAGGCGCATTCCACGGCGTAGGAGAGCCCGAATGCGCGATAAATGTCGGCGTTTCAGGTCCCGGCGTCGTCGGTTCTGCGATCAGACGCGCGGGAAACTGCGATTTAAGCGAGCTTGCCGACGTCATCAAAAAGACTTCCTTTAAAATAACGCGTGTCGGTCAGCTCGTCGCAAGGACCGCTTCCGATAGGCTCGGCATACCCTTCGGCATAGTTGACCTATCGCTTGCCCCTACCCCCGCCATAGGCGACTCCGTCGCCGATATACTCGAAAGTATGGGTCTTGAAAGATGCGGAGCACACGGCACTACCGCGGCTCTCGCGATGCTTAACGACGCGGTCAAAAAAGGCGGCGTAATGGCATCTTCTCACGTGGGAGGTCTTTCCGGCGCGTTCATACCCGTATCCGAAGACGCAGGAATGATAAACGCCGTCAAAGCAGGCACGCTTTCTATTGAAAAACTCGAAGCAATGACCGCCGTATGCTCCGTAGGTCTGGATATGATAGCAGTACCCGGCGACACAAGCGAAGCCGTAATATGCGGAATAATCGCGGACGAAATATCAATAGGCGTCGCAAACTGCAAAACAACTGCCGTAAGACTTATTCCCGCCTACGGTAAATCCGTCGGCGATACGGTGGATTTCGGAGGATTGCTCGGCAGTGCCCCGATTATGAAATTAAGAGAAGAATCACCCGAAATATTCATTAACAGACGCGGAAGGATACCCGCTCCTATCCACAGTCTTAAAAATTAAGGAGGGTAAATAATAATGAAAGAGAAATTTTACGTTACCACAGCGATAGCATATACCTCGAAAAAGCCTCACATAGGAAACGCTTACGAGGCTGTTCTTACCGATGCTATCGCAAGATATAAAAGAGAACGCGGATACGACGTTTTCTTCCTTACCGGTACTGACGAACACGGTATTAAAATTCAGCAGGAAGCCGAAAAAGCAGGCATTTCTCCGCAGGAATACGTAGATAAAGTCGCCGGAGAAGTAAAAGCCGTTTGGGACGGATTCGGCGTAAGCTACGATAAATTCATCCGTACCACCGACGACTATCACGTCAAGGTAGTACAGAAAATCTTTAAAAAGCTTTACGACCAGGGCGACATTTACAAAAGCGCGTACGAAGGCAACTACTGCACTCCCTGTGAATCCTTCTGGACCGATACTCAGGTCGTAGACGGATGCTGCCCTACCTGCGGTGCCAAATGCGTAAAAGCTAAAGAAGAAGCGTATTTTCTCCGTATGTCCAAATACGCCGACAGACTTGTCGAATACTATAACGAACACGAAGATTTCATCACTCCCGTTTCGCGTAAAAACGAGATGCTGAACAACTTTATTAAGCCCGGTCTTCAGGACCTTTGCGTTTCCAGAACCAGCTTTACCTGGGGCGTTCCCGTTGAATTCGACCCGGGGCACGTCATCTACGTTTGGATTGACGCGCTTTCCAACTATATTACTGCGATCGGCTACGATCCCGACGGAAGCGCCGAACAGTATAAAAAACTTTGGCCCGCCGATTTGCAGGTCATCGGTAAAGATATCGTAAGATTTCATACGATATACTGGCCGATAATTCTTATGGCGCTCGGCGAACCGCTTCCGAAAAAGATTCTCGGACATCCCTGGCTGCTCGTCGGCGAAGACAAAATGAGCAAATCCAAGGGCAACGCCATTTACGGCGACGAGCTCATCGCCGAGTTCGGTCTCGACCCCGTAAGACATTATCTGCTCGCCGAAATGGGATATTTCAACGACGGCAGCATCACTTACGAAAATCTTGTCAAACGCACCAACGGCGACCTTGCCAACACTCTCGGTAACCTCGTTTCGCGTACCGGTGCGATGATCAAACAGTATTTCGACGGTGTAGTTCCCCATAATAACGGCAAAGACGACGAGTTCGCGGTTTCTCTTAAAAAGAATCTGCTGGCAGGCATCGAAGATACCATTTCCAAATTCGACGCCTTCCAGATAGCCGACGCCGACGCCGCAATATTCAATACCGTTAAACTTTGCAACAAATATATCGACGAAACTACCCCTTGGGCGCTCGCAAAAGACCCCGAAAAGAAGGAAGAGCTCGCAAACGTTCTTTCCAACCTCGTCGACAGTATTCGTATCTGTAACCTTCTTCTTCGTCCGCTTATCCCGACGACGAGCGATAAGATCGACGCTTTGTTCGGAGTTCCCGAACTCGCGTTTGACGACGCACGCAAATATTCTTACGTTTGCGAAGGCAACGTAATCGGTGAAGTTCCCATACTCTTTGCGCGCATCGACGAAAAGAAATTCTTCGCCGAGCTCGAAAAGAAGAATAAAGAGAAAGAAAAAGCGTTAAAAGAAGCCAAAAAAGCGGAAAAATCCAAAGAAGCCGAAGCACCTTCCGAAATCGGAATCGAAGATTTCGCCAAAGTCGACCTTCGCGTAGGTCTTGTAAAAGAATGCGCACCCGCCGAAAACAGCGAAAAGCTGCTCGTACTTCAGGTCGAAATGGGCGACGGTATAAGACAGATCGTTTCGGGAATCGCTAAATTCTATAAACCCGAAGAGCTTGTCGGCAAAAAAGTAATCGTCGTTTCCAACCTTAAACCCGCTAAGCTTCGCGGTATCGAAAGCAGCGGTATGATTCTCGCCGCAGATACCGAATCAGGCGTAAAAGTTATTTTCGCTGATGAAAACGCAGAGCCCGGCAGCAAGGTCAGATAATGATAGATATTCACGCTCATTACGACGACGAAGCGTTTGATGAAGACAGGTACGAGCTTTTAAACGATTTATTCGCGAACAAAGGCGTGAAAGCCATAATCAACGCCGGATGCGATTTGAACACTTCCCTTTCTTCATTAAACCTTTCCGAAAAATATGACGGAATATACGCGGCTGTCGGCATTCACCCGCAAGAAGTCAATAAATACTGCGAAAAAGATTTATATGAGATCGAAAAGCTTTTATCCTGCGACAAAGCGGTAGCCGTCGGGGAAATAGGGCTCGACTATCATTACGGCGCGGACGACGACGAAAAGCGCAGGCAAAAAGAACTTTTCGAAATACAGCTTGAAATGGCAAAAAGACAAGATCTCCCCGTCGTAATACATGAACGCGACGCCATTTCCGACTGCCTTGAAATCGTCAAAAAGCATGACGTTCGCGGTGTGTTCCATTCTTTCTCGGGAAGCAAAGAAATCGCGGATATTCTTCTAAAGCGCGGATGGTATATCTCCTTTTCGGGAACGGTAACCTTCAAAAACGCGAGAGTACCCGTAGAAAACGCCGTTTTCGTCCCCGAAGACAGAATCCTTACGGAAACCGATTGTCCTTATCTTACCGCGCATCCGTTTCGCGGAAAGCGCAACGACAGCGGCATTATGAAATACACGCTCGAAAAGCTCGCTGAGCTTCGTAAAATGAGTTTCGGAGATATCGAAGCCATTACAGAAAACAACGCAAAAACGCTGTTCAACATATAATAATTGATTTATTAGATAAATTATACAAAACAAATCTCGAAATAAGTCCCATTTTTTCATAAAAAAGTGTTGTAATTTTGACAGATTTGGTATAAACTAACAGACGGTAAATTAAATTTAATATACGGAGGATTTTCTCAATGTCAGTAAAAGTTGCTATTAACGGCTTTGGCCGTATCGGTCGTCTCGCGTTCAGACAGATGTTTGGCGCAAAGGGCTACACCGTCGTTGCCATCAACGACCTCACCAGCCCGAAGATGCTCGCTCACCTTCTCAAGTATGATACCGCTCAGGGTTCCTACATCGGCAAGGTCGGCGAAAACCTTCACACTGTAGACTACACTGAAGATTCCATCATCGTTGACGGAAAAGAAATCAAAATCTACGCTTGCAAAGACGCTAAAGATTGTCCTTGGAAGAAACTCAAAGTTGACGTAGTTCTCGAATGCACCGGTTTCTACACCAGCAAAGAAAAATCCATGGCTCACATCGAAGCAGGCGCTAAGAAAGTCGTTATCTCCGCTCCCGCGGGCAACGATCTTCCCACCATCGTTTACGGCGTAAACGAAGGCACTCTTTGCAAAGAAGACAAAATCATCTCTGCTGCATCCTGCACCACCAACTGCCTCGCTCCTATGGCTAAAACGCTCAATGATTACGCTCCTATTCTCAGCGGTATCATGACCACCGTTCACGCTTACACCGGCGACCAGATGATCCTCGACGGTCCTCAGAGAAAAGGCGACCTCAGAAGATCCAGAGCTGGCGCTTGCAACATAGTTCCTAACAGCACCGGCGCTGCTAAAGCTATCGGCCTCGTTATCCCCGAACTCAACGGCAAACTCATCGGCTCCGCTCAGCGTGTTCCCACCTGCACCGGTTCCACCACCATTCTCGTAGCCGTTGTTAAAGGCAAAGACGTTACCAAAGAAGGCATCAACGCCGCTATGAAAGCCGCTGCTAATCCTTCCTTCGGTTACAACGAAGACGAAATCGTTTCTTCCGACGTTATCGGCATGAGATTCGGTTCTCTCTTTGATGCTACCCAGACCATGGTTACCAAGATCGACGACGACACCTATCAGGTACAGGTCGTTTCCTGGTACGACAACGAAAACTCCTACACCAGCCAGATGGTCCGCACCATCAAATACTTCGCTGAACTCGACAAATAAGATAGAGTTTATTAAAAATGCAGGCTTCACAGCCTGCATTTTTGTTTTACAAAGTATACAAAAAACGCACCCGTTTGGGTGCGTTTTCTAATGTTATACGTTGTCGCCGTTTGCGGCTGCTTTTTTAAGCTTGCTTTCGGCTTTCATACGAAGTTCTTTGTTAAGAATACGTTTTCTTAAGCGAATGAAATGCGGAGTAACTTCGATGAGCTCGTCATCGGCGATGAATTCGATAGCCTCTTCAAGCGAGAAGATTATCGGAGGCGTAAGGATAAGCTTTTCATCCGCGCCGGAGGAACGGATAGCGGTAAGATGCTTCTGCTTGCAGGGGTTGATTGCAATGTCTTCAGCTTTCGGGTTGATGCCGACGATCATACCTTCGTAAACCTTAACGCCGGGACCGACGAAGAGGTTGCCGCGTTCCTGGGAGTTGTAGCAGCCGTAAGAAGTCGTTTCGCCGTCTTCGCTTGCAATAAGCGAGCCTGTATAACGTACCTGAATATCGCCCTTATAGGGTTTGTAGCCGTCGAACAATGAGTTGAGTATTCCCTCGCCTCTCGTCTGAGACATGAACATACTTCTGTATCCAATAAGGCAGCGTGCGGGAATGGAATATTCTATTCTCGTTCTCGTTCCGGTACCGTTGGGATTCATCTGGAGAAGTTCGCCTTTACGTCTGCCGAGTTCTTCGATAACGGCGCCGCAATATTCGTTGGGCACGTCGGCGGTAACAAGCTCGAACGGTTCGCATTTAACACCGTCTATCTCTTTATAGAGAACGCGGGGAGTCGAACAGCAGATTTCAAAGCCTTCACGGCGCATGGTTTCAATAAGAATGGAAAGGTGCATTTCGCCGCGTCCGGCAACTTTAAAGCAGTCTGTAGTCTCGCCGTCGCTTACGCGAAGAGAAACGTCTTTAAGAAGCTCTTTATATAGTCTGTCGCGAATCTGACGGCTGGTAACGAATTTGCCGTCTCTGCC
>JAZUJV010000289.1:0-4044 GCA_045642945.1 Eubacteriales bacterium
GTCGTATATCTCGCTGTCAAAGCATTTTAAATCGAGTTCGAGCTCGTCGCAGAGGGCTTTTATCGGCGCAAGGTCCTCGCCGGGGAAGCCCATTTTTAAATTTATCGGGACGACCTCGAATTTTTTCGGATAAAAACGGGAAAGACCTTTAAGCGCGCAGAGCAGAGCGAGACTGTCTTTTCCGCCGGAAACTCCCACGGCGATTCTATCTCCGTCGTCTATCATATTATATTCGTCCGCGGCGCGGCGAACGTAGGACATCATCATCTGTAAAGCTTTCGGGTCGATCATATCATTTTCCGCTTTTTTCGTAAACGCAGTATTTTTTTAAGGGACAGGTTTCACATTTCGGGTTTTGGGACGGGCAGTATTCGCGCCCGAAAAGGACCATTCTGTGGCAGTAGTCGCTTTGTTTTTCTTTGGGAATTATTTTTTCGAGTTTCTTTTCGGTATCTAACGGGTCTTTTCCGTTCGCGAAGCCCAAGCGTCCCGAGATCCTTATACAGTGGGTATCGGCGACGATGCCGCCGAGATTATAAAGGTCGCCTCTTATAAGATTGGCGACTTTTCTGCCGACTCCGCGAAGTGTCAGAAGGTCCGCCATTCCGGAGGGGACTTCCCCGCCGTAAGCTTCGCAGAGGCGCAAGCAGCATTCTTTTAATGCTTGCGCTTTCGAATGGTAAAGACCTATCCCGCGGATGGCGGTTTCGATATCCTTTATATCGGCGCTTGCCATATCGTAGGGCGTTTTGAAGGTATCAAAAAGCTTCGGCGCGACGTCGTTGACGGTGGAATCCTTGCATCTCGCGGAGAGGATCGCCATTATCAGAAGATGCCACGGGTTTCCGTTCCAGATAAGCCCGCATTCGACCTCGGGATAGAGCGTTTCGAGCTCTTTTATTACGTTTTCGGCTTTTTGTTTAGTTGTCAAAGATAAAGTTCACATCCCCCGAGAGAAGCGAAAACGACCCTCGCAAAATTATTTCGGCGCGTTCGTCGAAGTTGGCTTTGAACTTTTCGGCGACGGCGCGTTCGGTAAGATAAACGCTTACCGAGAAGAGCGTTTTTTCGTTATCGACTATCTCGCAGACGAGGGTATAGCCGCTGCCCGTCTCGTCGATACGGCTTAAGATCCTGTTGCCGTTTTTGTTGAAGGCGATAAGGCGCAAAGCGCTTCGGAGCGCACGCTCTTTTATTATCGGCAAAAGCGCGCTTTCGTAGCTTTCGAGAGTTTCTTTTCCGCTTTCGGAGATAGTATAAAGTTTGTTTTCGTCGTCGCCGAGCTCGTCTATCTGCCCGACGTCGAGAAGCTCGGAAAAGCAGAGAGCAAAATCGAAATAACCGACGAACTCATCCTGGAGCACAATATCGTTTACGGTGGTGAACTCGAGCGGCTGACCGACGTTTTTAAGAAGATAGAGAATAAAGACTTTTACGTCGATTTTGTTTTCAAGCTTCAAAAAAATCACCCCTTTTCGTCATTTTACGCCATATTATAACCCAAAAAACGCGGTATTTCAATAGTTTTTATCGTCTATCACGCAAAATGCACTTGAAAAAAGGGCGCATAGTGATATAATTAAGATGAATAGTTATATGGAGAATTATCTATGAAGCTTGATTTTCAGGGCGGCGTCGCTTTCGGAAGAAAGAACGGCGGCAGATTTGTATATGAAATAGACGAATTTAACGACTGCTCGGCGGTTTGCTTTAAGCTTAAACCCGACGCGGAGGTCGAACTTCGCACCGACGCGGGCGAAAAGGTCAGACGCGGCAATCTGCTTGCCGTCGTTGACGGGACACCCGTTCATTCGTCGGTTTCGGGCGTTTTCAACGGCAAAGCGCAGATAAGCGGAAGCGATTATTTAGTCGTTACGAGCGACGGGAAATTGGAAGAAACCAAGCTTTATTCCCCCGAATCGCGCGCGATCACCGATATTCCGGAAAGCGAGCTTATCTCGCTGGCGCGCCGATACGGAATTTACGACACGCGAAGCGGGAAAAAGCTTTGGAAGATGCTTGACGCGGCGGAGGGCGAAAGCCAAAGAGTCGTTATCGACTGCACCGAAAGTGATTTTTCGGCGACGATAAGCACTTCTCTTTGCAGGCAGTACGCGAAGGATATCGTTTTCGGGGCGAAGATGCTTATTCACACCGTGGGCGCGAGCAAATGCGTTTTCGCGCTGACCGAAAACCAGAAAAGCGCGCTTGACGCGCTTTCGGCAGAAGCGGAAGACAGAAAACTTTTCGCTTTCGGAATTTTAAAGGAAAAATATCCGATAGGCGACAGAGGGCTCGTCGCGGCGTTATATCTTAAAGAGCTCGCATACGGCGAGACCGCCGCGGAAAACGGATATTTTATCGTCGGCGCGGAGACGGCGAAGGCGTTTTACGACAGCGTGAAACGCGGCAAGCCGCAGCTTGACAGATATATCTCGGTATGCGGCAGAGGTTTCGGCGAGGAGAAGAATTTAAAGGTCCCGTTCGGGATAACGCTTCACGACGTCGTGGATATATGCGGAGGGCTTAAAAAGGGCTATCTGCCGATAGAAAACGACCTTTTCTCGGGCGAGAAGGCATACGGTGCGCTCGGTGCGGGCGTCAGGACGCTTATCGCTGTCAGACCGAAAAACAATAAAAGCTTTGAATGCGTTTTCTGCTATGAATGCGTGCGCGTATGCCCGATGAAGCTTTATCCTTTGCGCGCCATAACGGGCGAGGTCGACGAAACGCTTTACCGCAACTGCAACGAATGCAACGCCTGCGAATATATTTGTCCGAGCGGGATACCGCTCGCCTCGATAATCAACTCGCGCGATATATCCGAGGTCGACGAAGACGACGACGAGGACACGGGGGTAACGACTGTATGAGAATTTCAGAAGCAAGAGCTCCTTTTATAAAAACTCCCGTACACGCTTTCGATTTATCTTACGATTTGTTGATAGCGCTTGCGCCCGTGCTTATATGGTCGACCTACGTTTTCGGCCCGAGGGTGCTTTCGATCTGCGCGATAGGCGGCGTTTGCACGGCGGTTTTCGACCTTTTGATAAGGCGTATATTCAAAATCCGGAAAAACTTTATTCCCGATCCGCTTGCCGCGGCTTTCGGGATACTATCCTGCTTCACGCTTCCCGTTTCGGCACCGCTCTGGGCGCCAGTTGCGGCGGCGGGACTTACGGCGGCGGCGAAAAACATAAGATATTTCCGCGGGAGAAGGGCTTTGAATCCTTTCGTATTCTCGGCGGCGGCGATGAATTTGATTTTCCCTTCGGTCATGAACGTTTTTACGCGCCCGAAGGCATATTTCCGCCCGTTTGCATGGGAAGTCGGGGAAAAGCTTATTTCGGATTACCGCGTTATATCGCCGCTTGAATATATCAAAGACGGCGACGTTTACGAAGAAGGCGCTTTGGCGCAGTTTTTCGGGTACGCGTCGGGGCATATCGGCGAAATTGCCGTCTGCGCGATGCTGTTTTCGGCTATCTGGCTCATTTACAGAAGGCGGCTCGACGTAAGGACAGTCGCGGCGTTTTTGGTGCCGATTTTCGTGCTCGGGCTTATATTCCCTTCCGACGACGCGGAGAGCAACTATTACGCTTACAGCCTTATTCTATCGGGCGCGGCGGTCTTCCTTTCGGTGTTCGCATCGGCGGAGGGCTCGACGGTACCGGCGACGAAGGTCGGAAGAATAATTTTCGGCGCGGCAAACGGTATTATTATCTTTTTGACGCGGAAATTTTTCGGGGGAGCGGAATTCGGGTATTACTCGGTGCTTCTGCTCGGGCTTCTGACTCCGATAATCGAAAAATTCACGCTCCCGAAGCCGACGGGTGTCAAAAATGAAAAACGATAAGATCACTCTCGAAATAACGGCGGTTACACCCGACGGCTACGGCATCGGCAGGAGCGAAAACAAGGTCGTTTTCGTGCCCGACACGGCGGTCGGCGACGTTATCGAGGCTTTGATAATAAAAGAGCTTAAAACCAGCTCGGTCGCGAAGCTTCTGGAGATAAAAAAGCCGTCGGAAAGCAGGACAGAAC
>JAZUJV010000290.1:0-9188 GCA_045642945.1 Eubacteriales bacterium
ATCTCCGGAACAAGCGCTATAATCTGTAAATTCACTTCCGACTATTCTATTGTTTATAAGTTTTTTTACATGGAAAGTTACTATACACGTTTCTTGTTCGCTATAAATACGTTTGATTTTTTCGAACAGCTCCGAGTCGTCAATATAATCGTCGCTGTCTATGCAATAAACATAATCACCCGTTGCGGCACCAATTCCGGCGTTCCTTGCATCAGACAATCCGCCGTTCTCTTTATGAATGACCTTTATTCGTGAATCCATAGCAGCGTATTCATCACAAATTTTCGGACAATTATCCGACGAACCATCATCCACAAGGATAATCTCGATATCTTTGTATGTTTGCGAGATAATACTATCAACACATTCTCGCAAATACGCTTCGACATTATAAATAGGTACAATAACGCTTATCAAAATCGCATTCTCCTTTTGCAAAATCGCATTATAGAAGCCAATAGAACTATTATACTACGATAAAACCTCTCTAGGTTTATGATATTTGCTCATATGTAATACATAGTTTATAGAAAGAATGGTATTAATTCAAATTTATCCAATCGCCAAGGCGGCGTTCCCATTCCATAGGCTCGAAAAGTCGGAAAGCTCCGCCATGGTAGAAAGTATATTCGCCGAAGTAAATCGTACCGTTGATTTCATACAAATCGACGCGAACGAATTTCATGTTTTGGGAAAGTTTCGCGGCGATTTCTTTCATTTCTTCGAATTTTTCCGGTTTTTGGATTTCTTTTCCGGACTGAGGATGTATATTCACTATATCGAGGTGGTTGAAATCCATATCGAAGAAATCGAATTTAACGTCAGTATCGCGATCCGTAGCGACGAACATAATTTTTGGCACGCCGTTAAAGCAGAAAAATTTATAATCTTCAACGCTGGATTCGGGGTGTTTTTCATCGACCATTAAAGCTTCCGCTATGATATACGAGTCTATATCTTTGTAGGCATATTCACGTCCGGCGTAAAAGAAGTCGTACTTCAAACGGTTATTATAAAACTTTCGCATTTCTTCAAGCTCGTCCGCAGAAAGTTTATTTTTATCCTTAATTACTTTTGTACTCCCGGAATCGTGATTACATTTAAGCACAAAAGAATCCGGCAAAGAAGAAAAGTCAATATCTTCGAATTTTTTCCAGCTTCCGAGCAACGGAAAAACATGGCCTTCTCCAAGCGTTTTGTTTATATGTTCTTTGACGGTCAGCTTATCTGCGAGAGGTTTATATTCGTCGTGCCTGTCATACAATTTGAGCCAGTTTTGTTTTTCGTTGAAAAGCACGGGATTCTTTAAATGAAGAATTTTTCCGGTAGTCGAAAAATAGAATAAACGCAGGTAGGGCTTATCCGGAAGCCAAGAAAGAAGATCCATTATCTTTCCACGGACTTTTCTGCTGAATATTTTACGAAGATCTATCATTAAAGATTCTCCTTATACCATTCGATCGCGGCGGCGATACCGCGGGAAAAGTCCCAATCGGGGTCGTAGCCGAGGAGGCGTTTTGCCTTAGAAATATCGGCGTGAGAATGTTTTATATCACCTTTACGGTCGGGGCCGAAGTTAGGTTCGACATCGACGCCGAGGGCTTTTGTAAGGCCATAGTAGATATCTATAAGATATTCTCTGCCGCCGTAGGCGACGTTAAAGGCTTCGCCGCAGGCTTCCTCGGGAGCGAGGCAGGCTTTTAAGTTCGCCTCGATGACGTTTTCGATATAGGTGAAATCGCGACTTTGTTTTCCGTCGCCGTTTATCGTCGGGGTCTCGCCCTTCATAAGCTGCATTATGAATTTCGGGATGACGGCGGCGTAAGCGCCGTTCGGGTCCTGACGTCTGCCGAAGACGTTGAAATAGCGGAGACCGACGGTATGAAGGCCGTAGTGTTTATAATACTGTTTCGCCCAGAGCTCGTCCGCCATTTTCGAAAGCGCGTAGGGGGAAAGGAGGTTTCCCTCTCTGCCCTCGGTTTTCGGAAGATTGGGCTCGTCGCCGTAGACGGAAGAGGAGGAGGCGTAGACGAAGGTTTTGACGCCGCAGCGTTTGGCGGCCTCCATCATATTCACCGTACCGAGAATATTGTTGGCACAGTAGAAAACCGGCATTTCGATACTTCTCGGGACACTTCCCCACGCGGCTTCGTTAAGCACGTAGTCGACGCCTTCGCAAGCTTTTAGACATGTATCGAAATCTTTTATATCGCCTTTGATAAAAGTATAGTTCGGATTGTCCAAGAACATATCTACGTTGGCCTGTTTGCCCGTGGACAGATCGTCGAGGCAGCGGACTTTGCAGCCGAGTTTTAATATCGCTTCGCAAAGGTTGGAGCCGATAAAGCCTGCTCCGCCGGTAACGAGAAAGAGGGTGTCTTTCTCGAATTTTACATCACTGTAGCCCATTTTTTACTCCGTTATTACAGTCTCCAATATTTAAAGCCGAGAGAAAGGAGTTCGTTTTTATTTCTGATGCCTTTTACGTCGACGAGGATTTTCGGTTCGCCGGGTTTATACATTTTTGCGATATCTTCGTTGGTGAGCGCTTTGAATTCTTTATGACCGACGGCGATAATAAGGCAGTCGAGGTCTTTAAGAGTCTCTATCGGGACGAGGTCGACGCCGTAGAAGCGTTTCGCATCAGGGGCATCGGCGACAGGGTCGCAGACAAGCGGAGAGATACCGTATTCGTGAAGTTCTTTTAAGATATCGTTTACTTTGGAATTTCTCGCGTCGGGGCAATCCTCTTTAAAGGTTATGCCGAGCACGCCAACTTTCGCGGATTTTATGGGTTTATCGGCGGCGATGAGCTGTTTTACCGTCTGTTCGGCGACGTATTTGCCCATATCGTCGTTTATACGGCGGCCGGAGAGGATTATCTGGCTATGGTAGCCGAACTGCTCGGCACGGTAGGTCAGGTAATAGGGGTCGATGCCGATGCAATGTCCGCCGACGAGGCCGGGGCGGAAGTTCAAGAAGTTCCACTTCGTGCCGGCGGCTTCAAGGACTTCGAGAGTGTCGATGCCCATTTTGTTGAAGATTATCGAAAGCTCGTTCATAAAAGCGATGTTGATATCGCGCTGGCTGTTTTCGATGACCTTCGCGGCTTCGGCGACTTTTATGCAGGAAGCTTTATGTACGCCGGCTTCGACGACGATCTGGTAAACGTTCGCGATCTCTTCGAGAGATTCGGCGTCCATACCGGAGACGATTTTCTTTATATTCGTAAGGCGATGCTGTTTATCGCCGGGATTGATACGCTCGGGAGAATATCCGACTTTAAAGTCCACGCCGCATTTAAGGCCGGATTCTTTTTCGAGAATCGGAATACAGGTCTCCTCGGTAACACCGGGGTAGACGGTAGATTCGTAGACAACTATCGCGCCTTTCGTAAGGTTTCTGCCGACTATCTCGCTCGAGCCGATGACGGGAGTAAGGTCGGGGGTCGTATCGTCGTTAACGGGCGTCGGGACGGCGACGATGATGAATCTCGCTTCTTTAAGCTTCGTTTCGTCGGAGGTCCAATCGACAGAGCAGTTTTTAATCGCATCGTCGCCGACTTCCTGCGTCGGATCGATTCCGTTTTTATACGCCTCGACCTTCGCCTTGTTGATATCAAAGCCGATGACGTTTATATGCTTCGAGAATTCGACGGCTATCGGCATTCCGACGTAGCCGAGGCCCACGAGGGCGAGTTTTTCTTCGCGAGAGATGAGTTTTTCGTGAATAGACATTTTTTATACCTCATTATTTATTTTCATTATTTATTTTCATTATTGATTTTCATAATTGACATCATATCGGCGTTAACGCGGACGACATCGAATTTTTCTTTACAGTACTCTACACTGTTTTTGCCCATTGCGGCACAAAGCGATTTATCTTTTAAGAAAAGTATCATTTTTTCGGCAAGTTTATCGGCGTCCGCGACCGGAACGAGGTAGCCGTTAACGCCGTCTTTGACAGTTTCTCGGCAGCCGTTAGTATCGGTTGTGATTACAGGTCTGCCGCACGCCATAGCCTCGAGGACGGTTCTCGGAGTTCCCTCTCGGTAGGAGGGGAGAACGTAAACGCTCGATTTTTCATAGTACGGTCTGACGTCGGAGGTTTCCTCGAAGCGTTTGACTATTCCTTTTTCGATAAACCCTTCGACAAAATCTTTCGGGACGGCGTCCTGCATATTCGTTTCGTATTTTCCGAGCAGGTAAAACTGCGCTTCGGGATATTCGCTTTTGACCTTTTCGGCGGCGAGAAGATATTCTTTGACGCCTTTGCTGTAAAGCAGGCGGGACAGCATAAAGAAAGACGTTTCTTCGGGCATCGGGAGTTCGGAAAAATGCTCCATATTCACGCCGGATCCGTTCACCACAAAGCATTTTTCTTTTTTTACGAGCTTTTTTTCGCAAAACTCTTCGAGATCATCGGGATTTTGGAAAATAACGTTTTTGGCTTTTCGCAAAGCGGTCTTATAAAGAGTTTTCACGAAAACGCCCAGAACTTTTGCTTTTAACGACGTCGAGGTGAACGTATATCCGCCGCCGGTAATAAGGCAATTTGTATTTTTTACGCCCGCAGACGAAGCGGCGAGCGTGCCGTAAACCACCGGCTTAACGGTATATCCGAGGGTAACGTCGGGCTTTTCGGATTTTATCAGCCGACGAAGATTTTTAAAATATTTAACGTCTTTTAAAATATTCGTGCCGTTTTTATTCATCGGGATTTCGACGAATCTGGCACCCAAAGCCTCGATTTTATCGACGTCAACCGTATCGGGGCCGGTTACGGTAACTTCGTAACCGCGGTCAATTATGCTTTTTATCAAATCACCGCGGAAGTTCCAAACCGTGCGGTTTTTGGGGGAGATAAGGAGGAATTTCATAAATTAATTCTAAATCTCTTTCTATGTATAACTTTACAAAAACCGCTTTTATTGTTTATGAATCAATATATACAATTCTGCTAAAACGGCAAATGAGAGTTAACAGCCAAATATATCTTTTCCGCAATCGCTCTTTTATGTGTATGAGCGGCATTGACAATATTAATATTCATAGATGCCTGAATGGGATTATTTAATTTTATTATATCAGTTTGAAGTCTATCCGCTATTCTATCTGCTATTTTCGGTTTGAGCATAATTGAAATTAAATGCCTATTATTAAAAGGAATGGTTATATCCCACGAAAGAAGATGCTCCGAAATTAAATGCTGTCCCTCTCCGGCACTAAATCCAAATTCCCAAGACCATAATACCAACCAATCGGAAAAATAGTTACAGTCTTCTTTTCTCATATACTTATTAATATAGTTATCAAATACTCTTGCCGTCTTTTTGAATAAGTTTCTATTGTTTAAGAATAATTTATATAGTGTTGCAAGGTATTTTCCGGTTGGCTTCTTTGGGAACCGTTTTTTTGAATACTTTTTATGCCAATATGCTCTTGTAATTTCGTTTACCCATGATTTTACTTCCAAGCTGTAGCACCTATCATTTATCAAAACGTTTCTCTTGCGAATTTCATTTTCGTTAGGATATCCAACACTTCCGCCATTAACATAAATAATTTCTTTCAAGATGTTAATATCTTCGATTTCATTATTTTTGTCAGGAATGCGTATTTCTCTATGTAGCAGTCCCAATTTCTTACATATTTCTCCTGCTGCGTGAGAATCTACGGCTTCCTCCGGTTTTGAGATATAGCTAAAATAGCAAAAAGAATCGTACACATCAGAAGCGGATGATAAAGTAACGCCGCTATCTTTCCCTCCAGTTACGGAAATGGCCGCTTGTTTTTGGGGCCATTTTTTTGCACAAAGGTTTAACGTGTTTTTTAATAGTTGCGAAGATTCAAGGAGAACTTGATTATAATCAGCTTCGCTTTTACATTCAGCAATTGGTTCGAACGGATAGAAACGAAACATATTTCCATTTGAGCAGTAGCAATGATTTGGTACTGTTCTTTTCAGTTCCTTAAAAGGAGAATAATCTCCCGGCAAAACATTGCCGAAATAGTGAAAAAAACGATATGTTTTTAGTTCTGTGATATATTCATCTTCCCGCAAATCAAATAAATAGGCAAGAATATTAACATGAGACGTTATATAATAGTAACCGTGAATAATGCCATAATAAGAAATTCTCATTCCCGCACAATCAGACCAATGATATACTAATCCGTTTTCATCTATGTAACCCAAAACATAGACACCAGTCAAATCAGCTTCATATTTCCAAAAGTCGTTTGCCGAGCGTTGCTCAATAAGTTGTCTCAATATAAAGCATTCTTCTTTTTCAAAATCAAACGGATTGTAAGCATGTCCAAGCAAGAAAAGAACTCTTCCGTCTTTTTCGGTGTAGTGAAAAGATAAATCATTATTAATAATGAATTGGATATTTCTAATGCGCTCTATTCTCCAATTATCATAAAAAGGAAACTCTTTTATATCAATTGAAACAGAACTATTTGTAATTACAAACCCTTTTGCAAATAATGCTTTTCTTACTTGAGCATTATCATCAAGGCATTTCTTTAATTCTTCAAACATAATCTCGTAATTCCTTGATAATCAAAGTTGATAATCTTTTAGTATTTAGGTTTCCAACGAAGCTATTATGCGGCGTTACGATGACGTTTTTCATATTCCAAAGAGGGGAATTTGCGGGAAGAGGTTCTTCTTCGAAAACGTCGAGGACGGCGCCGAGGAGATTTGTTTCGAGAGCGCGGACGAGAGAAGATGTCTCGATAACGGCGCCGCGGGCGATATTTACTATAACGGAGTTACGTTTCATTTTTGAAAAACGCTTTTCATCAAAGAGATGAAAGGTTTCATCGGTCAAAGGAAGCGTAAGTACCGTTACGTCGGATTTTCCGAGTGTTTCGTCAAGCGAAGCGAGAGAAACGATATTATCGTAGTTACAGTCTTCCCGAACGGCGAGGTCGACGCCGAGGACTTCGCAGCCGAACGCTTTGAACCTTTTGGCACATTCGGTGCCGACTGAGCCGCAGCCGATGATACAGACCGTTTTACCGTTCAATTCGAGCAGGTCGCGGCGTTTTTCCCATTTACGTTCTTTTTGGTTATCGTAAAAGAAGCGGCTTTGCTTATATAACTGAAGCACTCCGCAGAGCGCGAATTCCGCCATGGGAATACTGTAAACGCCTCTTGCGTTATGGATTTCGATATCGTGAGACTTCACGTAATCCATAGGCACGCGGTCAAGTCCGGCGGAGGTGAGCTGAATATACTTTAAAGACGAGAAGTCGCCGATATCGTTGTATAAAAACAAGCCGTTGCAGATCACGCCTTCAAACCGCGAAGGATCGATATTCTGTTCTTTGAGCGGAATGCGCTCGTCTTGAACGAAGGTGATTGAATGTCCCATCTTTTCGAGCTCGCGAAAAAACGTTTCATCCTTCGGCAGAGCGCCGGTTATAAGCAAATTCATATATTAAGCTTTCTCGTCGTTTTCGGCGGAGTTTTCGGCTTGGGGATCGACGGTAGCGCCGACGTTTTCGTTATTCTCGTTTTTAAGCACTTTGAAAACGGTCATAAAAAGGATTTTAAGGTCGAGGATAAAGGAAACGTTATCGACGTACCAGACGTTGAGTTCGATTCGCTTATGCCACTCGACTTCTTTTCTGCCGTGGACCTGCGCCCAGCCGGTTATACCGGGGCGCACCTCGAACATACGCTTTTGACAATCGGTATATTCCTCAATCGGCCAGGGATGATAAGTAAGAGGCGGGCGGGGGCCGATAAAGGACATCTGTCCGCAGATAAGATTGATGCACTGCGGAAGCTCGTCGATGCTCGTTGCGCGGATGATTTTCCCGATTTTGGTAACGCGGGCATCGTCTTTGCCGGAATATACGCCGGAGCCGGTATGCTCGGCATTCTGGCACATACTCCTGAATTTATAGATTTTAAAAACCTTACCGTCTTTTCCGATACGTTCCTGTTTGAACAAAACGGGTCCGGGAGAGCCGATTTTTATAAGGAGCGCAACGATCAGCATCAAGGGCCAAAGTATAAGTAAAACCAATGAGCCGAACAGGATATCGAAAAAGCGTTTTAAAAATTTTCTGTAGAACTTATGCTTCATTATCGGCGGCCTCGTTCATTCGTTTGGATATTTCGGCGATCTTTTTTCTCGTTTCTTCGGCGTTTTTCCGCAAAGTAAATTCATCGGCGGACTCGCAGACCTTTTCGTATTCACGAAGGAGATGCATATGTTTTTTGAAACGGTGTTCGATTTCCGGAAGTTCGCGGCATTGGTGAATGTCGCAAAAGCTTCTCGACAGTATGGCGCGGGTGGAGCCGAGGCGGTAATGCTCCATAATCACGTTTTCGGAAGGAAGCATTCCCTGACCGAGTCTCGCGATTCCGCCGAAGCCGTAGGGAATATTGGCGGCTTTGAACTTTTCGCAAAGCGTTTCGACGGTGCCGTCCGCAAGCAATTCGAACATAAAGGTCTGTCCGTAGGAGATATGGAGATCGTTCAGACCGATATGAATCTCATCTATACCGTTAAGTTTCAGTACTTCGTCGATGCAGCCGACAGCTTCCTTCGTTTCAAGCAAAAGAGTGATTTTAGCTCGTCCGGCAACGGCAGTGATGAAGCTTTCGACTTCGGAAACCGACTTCCACATAGGAAGCATTATCACGTCGGCTCCAGCGTTGATAACGTCGTCGATTTCTTTTTCCGAGGATTCGTTCCACGAATTGATTCGGACGAGCATCTCGGCTTTTTTCAGCAGAGGCTTAATGGCTTTTATATCGTCAACGCTGTGATGAGATTTGACGGTATCCATACTCTTTTGCCTATCGGCTTTGCCGAGAATTTCGAGGTCGATCCATATACGGTCGACGCCGTATTTTTCGGCAATAACGGCGACGTCAGGTCTGTTGGTAATGTAGAAGAGCGTGAGACTCATTTTACTTTCCTCTTACTGAAATCTGAAGTACTGATGGTGTTGATATTGCTTTTTGCGTAAATTGCGAGAGGCAAAAACCAATAGGCGATATCTTCGGGTGAAAGTTAACAAAGATTGGCGAAAATATTGCAGTAATGTTAATAGATGAATATTTTCACAGGATATAGGTATAGCTAATTAATAATATCACAAAACGGCGGATTTGTAAAGAGAAAAACGGAAAATTATGGGGCAAAAGGGAGAATTTGG
>JAZUJV010000291.1:0-2511 GCA_045642945.1 Eubacteriales bacterium
AAGCGTTGTCAAGGGCGAAATACCGAGCAACGTAGTCGCCGTAGGAGTTCCTTGTAAACCGATAAGAGAAATTACCGAGCAGGATAAGTATTCTTACCCGAGACATCCTTCGTTAAACGTATAAATCTCGGCTTTTTCGAGCGAATAACACTAAAAGTATTTGTTATTAAAAGGCGTAACGGAGAGACAGGTATGGAATTTTTTACAATCAGCCGCGAAAAACGTCCGATAAGACTTTGCGAAGAAACGAGAAAATTTGCTTGGGATTCGTTAAACCACGTTTACGGGCGCGATACGTCAAAAACACGCGGCGTCGCGATGGATAATATTGATAATTTTAGCACTTTGCCGCCGATAGATAAATATGATCTTGCGATTCGTCGGATCGCCGAGAAAGCACCTTTGCGCATCTGCCCCAATGAAAAGATAAGCGGTGCAGCGATGCTCGGCATCTCGATAGGCCACGCTGTGCCGTTTACGCTGGGCGGTAACGTGATAATGGGTTCGGTTTCGCACCTCACGATTGATTTTGAGACGGTGCTTCGCTGCGGTGTCAACGGAATCCGCGAGGATGCTTTGCGCTCGCTTGAAAAGAATAACGATCCCGAAAAGATTCGTTTTCTCGAAAGCTGTTTATCCGTGATCGATTCGATGAAGATATGGCGCGACAGATATCTCGATATCCTCAGGGATAAAGAGGGATACGGCAAGAATTACGAAAACCTTTGCCGCGTTCCTTTTGAGCCGGCGCATAGCTTTTACGAAGCCGTGCAAAGTATTTGGTTCACATTCGCTTTCGTGCGTCTCTGCGGAAACTGGCCCGGCATCGGAAGAATCGATTATCTGCTCGGTGATTATCTTAAAGCCGACCTGGAAAGCGGTGTGCTGACGCTCGACGAAGCGGGAGAGATTCTTGCGCATTTCTTTATCAAGGGCTGTGAATGGGTCCAAGGCGGCAATTATATAAGCGGCGACGCGCAGCACTATCAGAATATCGTACTGGCGGGCGACGACGGTAACGGTGGCGACGTAACAAACGAAGTTACTTTTCTTGTGCTTGATATCATAGAAGAACTTGGTATCAGCGATTTTCCGACGACTGTCCGCCTGAACCGAAATACCGATATAAAGCTTTTACGGCGCTGTGCCGAGGTTTTGCGTTTCGGCGGCGGTATTCTTGCGTTTTACAACGAGGAAGTGATTTTAAAATCGCTTAAAAACTACGGATATCCGGCGGAAGAAGCGTGGAAATTCGCTAACGACGGCTGCTGGGAAATACAGATTCCTGGCAAAACGTTCTTTAATTATTCTCCGTTCGACTCTTTGCAGGTACTTCAAAGAAAAACGCTTGATTCTTATTCGGGTAATGTCGTATACGACAGTTTTGAAGATTTACTCAGGCAATTTTCTTCGGATCTTAAAGAAAAAGTTACCGAAATCGCGTCGTATTGGTGTAACAGTTTCGTAAAAACAGACACCCAGACAAAAGAATGGAAATGGTTGCCGAACACACCATGCACCGTTGTTTCGGTATTTGAGCAAGGCTGTATCGAAAAGGGACGCTCCTATTTGGAAGGCGGCCCTGTTTATAACGTAATGTCTCCGCATATCGGGGGATTTCCCGATACGGTTAATTGTCTTTACGCGATCAAAAAGCTGGTGTTCGACGAAAAGCGTCTGACATTTGCGGAACTGATGAAAATTCTTGAAACAGATTGGGAAGGCTATGAAGATCTCCGCAGATATGCGCTCACGTCGTTCGCGTATTACGGGAACGACAACGACGAAATCGACGCTATCGCGGCGCGTTTGCTTGACGAATTCGCAAGCGCATGTCTGAAGCAAGATGGCAGATGCGGGTATAAATTTCCCGCGGGAGTCAGCACCTTCGGACGACAGTTGGAATGGGCGCCGAATCGTCTCGCCGCTGCGCACGGACACAAAGCGGGAGAGGTACTTGCTCCCAACTGCTCGCCTACGCCGGGAAGCGACCGTGAGGGCGCGACCGCTATTATAAAATCCTACTGCAAAGCAGATCTTTCAAAAATGGTAACGGGAGCGGCACTCGATATAAAACTGCTTCCTTCAAGTATTGAGGGAGATGACGGAATCGCGGCTATCGAGGCGTTGTTACGCGGATTCGTTATCCTCGGCGGGTGCTTTATGCAGCCCGACGTTGAGGATAAGACTATTCTTCTTGAAGCACAGAAGCATCCTGAGAATTATCAGACGCTCTCTGTGCGCGTATCCGGTTGGAACGCGCGGTTCGTAACGCTTTGCAAGGAATGGCAGGATATGGTTATCGATGAAAACAAATGATATAAATGTAAAGGCGGTTATCACCGATATTCAGCGTTTTTGCATGCACGACGGCCCCGGTGTCAGAACGGCTGTCTTTTTCAAGGGATGTCCTTTGCGTTGCAAGTGGTGCCACAATCCCGAAACGCAAAGCTTTAAACCTCAGCTGATGTTCACGCCGAAAACCTGTATATTGTGCGGAGCTTGTGTAAA
>JAZUJV010000292.1:0-1948 GCA_045642945.1 Eubacteriales bacterium
GCCGACGCCCGCTTTAAAGATTATATCCTCTCGTATCTCGATATGATAACCGATTCCGAAGAGGAAAAATTTCTCGGCTCGGAATACCGCGTAAGCTTAGATAACGGCGTTACCTTCGGCGATATAAAAATTTCTCCGGTAACGTCCCCCCACGGACCGACGGAGTTAAACGACGGCTCAGTCCTTTGGGTCGGCTGCGATTTTAATAATATCAACGGCGTAAAAGCATATAAGCTCGTAGGTGAAAGCTTCAAAAAAGTCGGCGAGATTTATTCCGAAGATATCGCCGGACAGTTCTGCGAGCCGCACGCGATCCAGCTCAAAAACGGACGTATCGTCTGCCAGACCCGCGTCCAGAGCGATAAACTCTTTACGCTGTATCAGTCCGTCTCCGACGACCTCGGCGCAACGTGGTCAAGACCCAAACAGATACTTTCCGACCGCGGCGGCGCTCCCGCCCATCTGCTCGAGCTAAGAAACGGTCTGCTTATCTCGACCTTCGGTTACCGAACGCTTCCTTTCGGCGTGAAAACGATAATTTCCTCCGACGGCGGCGAAAGCTGGAGCGAGCCTTACGATATCTACGTAAACCACGCTTCCCACGACCTCGGCTATCCTTCATCCGTCGAGCTCGAGGACGGGAGTATACTGACCGTCTTCTACGCCCGTAAGTCCGCCGAACTGCCCGCGGAAATAATGATGCGGAAATGGAAGATCGAGTAGGGAAAGCGTATGAATAAAAAAGAAAACGACGGCATAATCGGCAACTTTTCGGTCGCTCTCGGCTTGTTCGATTATATCAACCCGATTTTTTACGGCGTTACCGTCATCACTATACTGATAAAAACGTTCGGCGTAATGAGCCTCCCGACGTATATTCTTTTTGCGCTCGGCGCGGCGATATCGCTGATATTCGGGCTTACTATCCCGACGGTCAAGCTTATCGTCGGGCTCGGCAAAATGCAATTCAAAATGCCCGTGAATCTCGTCTCGTTCGTTAATACGGGAATCCTTCTGTCTGGCATCGCGCTTGCCACTCACGCCTTCGGCGTAAAACCGTTCCTCCTCGCCGTAATTTTGCTCCTTGCGGCAGGTGTCATCGGATTTTTGTGGTATAAAACCGGAAAATTCAACACCGCCGCCGTGCTCATCGGCGCGGTCGGCTATCTTATGATTTACGCGTCGCTTATAACCTTGTCGATAAGAAAAGGCGCGGCGGCGCCTATCGCTTTGTATGCGTTCGCGATATGTCTTTTCGTCTTCCTCTGCCTCGTCGGAATACTCTCCAACCTCAAAAACGCGAAAGTGCATTGGGTTATCGAGATATCCAACGTCGTCTGCCAGTTTTCCGTCGCTCTCGCAACGGTCATTCTTCTTTGCTTCGCATAAACAAAAAAGAAAAAGAGCAGCTTTGCGGCTGCTCTTTTTGCTTTCACGATTAAGCTATAGGGCTTTTCGGGAATGGAGAGGGAAGGAGAATATATATGCAATGAAGAATTATGCTATTTCGATTTGTCTGACCTTGCTTGCTTCTTCCTCTTTTTTGGGAAGCACGAGCTTCAGAATGCCGTTTTCGTAAGAAGCGGTGATGCCTTCGGCGTTGACTTCGGAAATGTCGAAGCTGCGCTCGAAGCTGCCGAATCTGCGCTCGCGGCGAATAACGTTGCCGCGCTCGTCCTTTTCTTCTTTTTCGGCTTTTCTCTCGGCTTTGACGGTAAGAACGTCGTTTTCGACGCCGACGTTGATTTCGTCTTTGTTAAAACCGGGTAATTCTGCTTCAAGGATATATTCCTTTTCGTTTTCGCTTACGTCCGTGCGGATCCCCGCGGCGTGTCGCTGCGGGGCGAACAGACTTCTTTCTAAATCCTCGAACTCTTTAAAAGGGTCGAAAACGTTTACGTGATTGTGTCTTGCGTAAGGGGTGAGATAAAACATAATGAATTCCTCC
>JAZUJV010000293.1:0-2057 GCA_045642945.1 Eubacteriales bacterium
GTCAACGTCAACGAGAACTCTGGAACCGGATATCGAATAACCGGAAAACGCTTCGTCGGTATAGTTTGCGACTTCTTTATCCGCAAACACACCGTCGGTAAGCTCGCTTCCGTAGGAGTCGGGGTATTTTTCACCGGGCTCGGTAGATTTAACGTAAGTACAACCCGTGGAAATAACCGTCTCATACGGATCACTTCTTACGGGAGTGTCCGTTTCTGTGGGATTTTTCTTTTTGTCGCCTGTGGATTCGGTTTGCGAAACTTCTTCAGATCCGCTTTCTTCGCTATCGTTACACGCAACCGCAAAGACGGAAAGCAGCATAATGAAAGCAAGTAAAAATGCAATTTTTCTCATCGTGGACCTCTCTTTGATTTTATACTGAAACCGGCTTATTTTATATGCCGGCTTTAGCGGTATATTCAGTTACGTCAAGAACGGTTTCGCCGTCAATCTGTAACGCGCAGGGTTTATTGAATTTAACGGTGATTTCATGCCCCGTATGTATATCGACCATTTCTTTATGCTTGATATGTTCGCCCTTGAATATAGACGGGAAAACGATAAGCGTTTTTAACTTGCCGGACCCGTGCATAATTACCACCGAAAGCTTCTTGTCGGGGTTAAGGCGGTCCTGATCGGGAGCGACCTTCATTCCGCCGCCGTAGAATTTTCCGTTCATGGTAGGCGCGAGCCATACCTTTTTATATTTATATTCTTTTCCGTCAACCGTTACTACAGCATCGGCAGGTTTGAAATGGAAAAGAAGACCTTTTATTGCGATACCCGCGTAGTTGACCGGTTTATCGCTCTTGCTGCGCTGAATGTCTCCAACTTCACAGCAATATCCGTCGATACCGTATCCTATTCCGTTAAGAAAATGGCACGTCTTCCCTTTTACCGTTACCGTGGGAAGCTGTGTGATGTATTTATTGATAACGTACGGATCTGCTTCGGGACTGCCCTTGACGTCGTTGTTGAAATCGTTTCCGCTTCCGGCGGCAAAATAAAGTATATCGTTTTTAATTTCTAAATCGGCGGTATCGTTGGCAAAACGGTTAAGCGTTCCGTCGCCGCCGCAGATAACGATTTTATCCTCGTCGGAAATTTCGGAAAGGAATTCGCGAACATCGCCGATTTCGGTAATATCTATCGCGTCTATTTCGTTTTCGCCGAAATAAGTCTTTGCTTTTTCGACAACGTCTTTCCCGTGTTTATTGTTGCTGAGCGGGTTGAACAGAATATAAATCTTCATCAGTCATTTCTCCTTCTTTGACAAGTTTGCTTCCGATAATTTCTCTGGCGTATTCCCCTATATCGTTGCTGCGATGCGAAGCAACGTATTCTTCGGGAATGACATCAAGAATATCAAGGTAAACGTCCGTATGGTGCCAAGGATAGTTTTTGGCTATTTTCTCGGTTCCTCTTATGCTGGCGACAACGACCGGACATTTTGCTTTGGAAGCAATAAGTAATATCCCGTTATGAAAAGGAAGCAATCCCGTTTCATAATTGCGCGTTCCTTCGGGATAAACGGCAACGCTTACTTCATCGTTTTTGATAAAAGACGCCGCCTTGTTAACGGTAGAAAGCGCTTTGATCGAATTATCGCGGTCTATCTTCATAAAGCAGCATTTTCTGATAAACTTTCCGAATACCGGAACGCTGAAATTGCTTTCTTTTGAAATGAACGCAAGATCGTATTTTCTTAAAACGTGCCATTTTACTATTGGATCAAATTTGGAACGGTGGTTTGAAACCAAAAGAAATCTGCTGTTCTCGGGAAGCTTTTCAAGTCCGCTGTAATGCACTCTGACACGCACGATCTTCAACCCTATCGCCGTGGAACTTCCCAAAAGGAAACGATAATACCTGCTGTTCTTATCGTATTCTTTATTTTTAACGAATACGCTGCTTACAACAAGCAATAAAATATACGATACGAATACCCCTACAAACAGCTGAGCAGAATAAGCAACTACTTTCATATCTTCAACTCTTTCGATGATATTATACCATATTTAACAATATTCGACATTACGAAAATCAAGTGCTCTGCC
>JAZUJV010000294.1:0-1877 GCA_045642945.1 Eubacteriales bacterium
CTTATCCCGAGATGTGAATATATGCTCATCGCCCCGCTCGGAATATTAAAAGCCGGCGGTGCCTATATGCCGCTCGACCCGTCCTATCCGCCCGAGAGACTTAATCTTATGATGAACGATTCCGGTGCGATGATGCTCATATACGACGCTTCGCTTTCGGATATCATCGGCGCGGATTTCGGCGGCGTCAGATTTTCTACCGAAGAAATTTCCGCGTTCAAACCCGTCGGGAAAGTCCCCGAGCCTCCGAAGCCCGAAGATCTGTTTATAATACTTTATACCTCGGGCTCTACGGGCATCCCCAAAGGCGTTATGTATAACCATTCCAATATGTCGGTTACCGACGCTTGGGTCAAAAAGTATTTTGAATACGGCGTTGGCAGCCGCGTCGCCGCTTATGCCAGCTTCGGATTCGGCGCAAATACCTACGATATGTATCCCGCCGTTACCTCGGGCGCACAGTTACATATAATTTCCGAAGATATTCGCCTCGATTTCCCGATTTTAAAACAATATTTTAACGATAACTGCATCACCCATACCGTTATGACCGCACAGATAGGCCGTCAGTTCGCCTCTCTCGGCGGCTTTACGACGCTCAAACATCTTTCCGTCGCGGGCGAAAAGCTTACCCCGCCCGATATCCCCGAGGGCTTCACCTTGCATAACGCATACGGCCCCAGCGAGGGAAGCGTTATAACAAGCTCTTTTGAACTTACCGAACATTACAAGGACGTGCCGATAGGCGCGCCGGTCGATAACTTGAAAATTTACGTCGCCGATAAACGCGGCAATCTGCTTCCGATAGGCGCGGTAGGCGAGCTTTGGATAGCGGGGCCTCACGTTACCCGCGGATATCTCAACCGCCCCGAAAAAACCGCCGAGGTTTTCGGCACTAACCCGTTCGACGATATAAAGGGCTACGAGCGTGTCTATAAGACGGGCGATATAGTCAGAATTATGCCCGACGGCAACCTTCAATTCGTCGGAAGACGCGACGCGCAGGTGAAAATAAGAGGCTTCCGCGTAGAGCTTACCGAAATAGAAGAGATAATCCGCCGATTTGACGGAGTAAAAGACGCTACCGTCGCCGCTTTCGACGACCCCGCGGGCGGAAAATTCGTCGCCGCTTACATCGTTTCCGACGATAAAATTTCTGTTGACGCGGTAAAGGAATTTATCCTTGCCGAAAAGCCGCCTTATATGGTTCCCGCGGTAATTATGCAGATAGACAAAATACCGCTCAGCCAGAACCAAAAGGTCAATAAACGTGCGCTCCCGATACCGAAACGCGAGATCGGCGAGATAACGAAGCCCGAAAACGATTTTCAGTCAAAAATATTCGACGTCATCGCTTCGGTCATAAATCACCGTGAATTCGGTATAGATACCGATATCTACGAGGCGGGGCTTACCTCGATAGGCGCGGTAAAAGTCAACGTCGAGCTCGCCGAAGCCTTCGGCGTGCCGATAAAAATAGCCGACATAAAAGCCAGCGAGACCGTCAGAAAACTAGAAAGAATCATAAATTCCAAAGCCCTCGTCGCCGAATATGAAATATACGGCGATTACCCGCTCACCGAGTCGCAAAACGGCATTTTCATAGAGTGTATGGCGAACCCGGGCTCGGCGGTCTATAATATCCCCGTCCTTATAAAGCTTGCCGATAACGCCGATACGAAAAAACTTATGGACGCCGTTATCGCCGCCGTCAACGCTCATCCGTTCATAAAGACTACGCTCTTCACTTCTCCCGACGGAAGCGTCCGTATGAAGCGCAACGCCGATGACGCCGTTACCGTGGATATAGTGAAATGCGCTTCGCTTCCCGATACAAAAGAGTTTTTCAAACCCTTCGAGCTGCTCGGAAGCAAGCT
>JAZUJV010000295.1:0-3379 GCA_045642945.1 Eubacteriales bacterium
GCGTCTCCGCCTGCGGCATCGAGGAAGGCTACGACCCCGCCAAAAAATTCACCGATTACGATTCGTTTACCTTCTACGTAACTATCGTAAATATCCCCGAATATGGCAGAGATACGAATATCTCCTTCCGCCCGTTCATCGTCTTCGGCGACGAAACCGTCTGCTACGACGGAACGATGCAGCGCTCGTATAATTACGTATTAAATGCCAAATGATCAAATGTCAAATAATAAAAAATCGTGTCTTCTTTGGAAGACACGATTTTTTTAGTATTCAGCATTCATCTCCGCGAAAGTTTACTTTCAAGGCATTAAAAGCTTTTTGGCACACCTTTTTCACGAAAAAGGTGTGAAGTCTTTTGGGCGGTTTATTTTTTCTTCTTCACGTGCTTGATGATCACGACAGCCGCGACGACGACGATCAAAGCGCCGAGGCCGCAGAGAGTGATGATAAGCCAGGTCGGCATGCTGTCGTTTTCCTGTTCGCCTCCGCTGACGTCGCTGACGTTTTCGCCGCTGACGTCGGGCGTGGTCTGCTCGTTGACGCGGACGTGAACGGTGATCTCTTCCGAGAAGTTAAACCCGTCCGTCGCCATAACGGTAAAGCTGTCTTCGCCGACGTAATCGTTTTCCGGGATGTAGATAAGCGTTTTTTTGCCCGCAGATACCGTAACCTTGCCGTGCTTTGGATTTTCGGGGAACAGTATCTCGATGTCGCCCCAGAACGAATCCCCGTCGCTGACCGTGATGTCCGAAACTCGCTTGTCGTTCTTGTCGACCTCTATGTCGCCCGCCGTGATTTCGGGCGGTAAATTCTCGTAAGTCCCTTTTATAAATTTATAGGTAAGATCGTAAAGCCGTCTTAAATACTGACCCTTCGGCGTCGTCTTGTCGGCGTGGCAGAAATCGTAGATAGTTCCCGGCCCTGCCCCCTGATAATAGGTCTTGAAGGAATCCATATATCCTTCCGCCGCGCCGTAGTACATATAGCTTTCATATTTTCTGCCGTGGATAAGATAATCGTCCCCGCGAACGACGTATGGCTCTTCGGTCTCCATCTCCGTCCCGATATGCTCTTTTCTCGCCGCGGCGGCAAATTCGGGCAACATTTCCACGTCGAAATAATCCTTGTGCGCGTAGTTCGGCTGCATGACCGCCGAATCGAACCCAAGCTCTTCCCAATGGTCGAAGCCTACCGAAAGATAAAACGGGTCGTAGATAGTCTTAAGCTTCTTGCTGTGAACGTATTCGTTCATGCTCTTTAAGAAAACGTCCTCGTCGCCCGCGAAGGCGTAGTTGACTTCCTCTCGGAACCAGTAAAAGCCTTCGAGCTCAAGGTTTTGAAACTTCGCGTCGTTAAATCCCTTTATACATTTTAAAATGTACCATTTTTCTATGTCCGTGCGCTGCTGCGCCGTTTTGCAGCCCTCTTCCATACCGTCGCCGTCAATGTCGCCGAACGGCTTGTCCATAGCGGCGGGGTAGGGTAACGTGAGGAAAACCTTGAACTTGTCCTTTATCCCGAGCTTGCCGTAGACCTCGCCGACAACGTTGTCGAGCGCGTAAAGGTCCTGCCCCTCCGTAAAGGTAACGTCGTAATAAAGCTCCCAGTCCGACATGATTCCGCCGTCTTTTCCGAGCGAGCCGCCCGAGGGATATTCGGTGTGGCAGGGTACGAAAGCCACCGCGTCGAACATCGTGTCGATAACGTTGCCTTCCGTGTCGATGTATGCGACGTATGGCAAAAGCTTCTCTTCGGTAAGCGTCGCTTTTTCCTGATTGCTCGGGTAATATCCGTTGTAAATTTTTATAACGTCGCTTATCCCGTCAAGCTCTCTGAAATATCCTTTTTCTTCTTCTTTTTCCGGCTTGACCTTCGCTTCGCTTCCGTCAAGTTCTTCACTTCCGAAAATCTCTATCTCGTCGCAGTAAGCAAAAATATCGCTGCAAAATTCAAAAATAATGTTTTTCGCCGCGTATTTTTTCGGTAAGCCTGCTTCGAAAGTATATCTCGTCGCGATATTTACCGTAAGGTCGAAGCCCGTCTCGGCGGAAAGCACCTTTTCAAAGCCTTCGCCGTCCTCCGAAAGATAAACGTTTATATATCTCGGCGCGTAGACGCCCGGCCCTTTGTCGTTAAGAAAATACGCTTTTACCTCCGAAATGGAGCAAACCTTCCCGAGATCGAAACTGACGAGACAGCTCTGACTGCGGAACGCGTTGAACCAGTTCGCGTCGTTGTCGTCCGTGCTCGCGTATCTCCCGTCGGTAAGCTGCCCGCGGTCGATAAAGAATCCGTGCCCGCCCTCTTCGTATTTCATATACGAATGATCCGTCGGCACACCCGTTCCTATCTCGTAGTCAAGACCGCGAACGAGGTTTTTTTCTCCCTCCGCCTGCGGAAAAACGCAAAGCGAAAGCGTCAAAATCGCAGTGAAAAGTAATACTGCAATACGTTTTTTCATCTTCTCTCCTCCGAAACTACGTCAAAATAAAGCTTTGCTATAACTTCGTGTCCCGCTTTGTTCGGGTGCGGGTCAACGCTGAAGGTCGGCACCGTAAAATCGTATCCCGCGTTCGTAAGCGTCTCGTTCGCCTTGTCGAAAGCGTCCTTGACGTCCACGATGGTATATTTACAAACGTTCTGCTCCTCAAAAATCGCCCTGTTAAGATGCGCGACGGCGTTTTCTCCGTAAGTCGAAAGGTCGACGCTTCCCTCGACGAGTGAAAGCTCAAGCTTTATTCCCGAATATGGGTTGTAGACCGTCTGTAAATAGATCTCCGCGTCGGGATTCATCTCTTTTATCGTCTGCGTGATGTCCCAAAGCTCTTCCGAGAGCGAAAACTGCGCGCTTTCGATAAGGCTTATAAACTCTTCTCCCGAAAACGCCTCGTTAAGCTTTGCGAAAATGCTTTCAAGCTTCTTTACCGAATAAGCCTTGTCAAGATTATCGTCCGGTGCCTGAATATAGGCGAAATAGTCGGCGAAAACATCTTCGCCCGCGTCCTTCGCTATGTCTCCTACCGCGCCGAGCTCAAAAAGTCGAGTCAGAATGTTGTTCCCGCCGATGCTTATAAACACCGCGTCGGAATATAAAAGCGAACACCGGATATTCGCTATGTCCTGATCAGAAAATTCATATCCCGAGCTTCTGCTTACGCCGAAATCGTTGTCCGGCTCGGTGAAATTCTGGTCGTCAAAATCGTGCGCGTCTCCGCTTCTTCTCAAAAGCTCCGCGAGCCCGCTTCCCGTCATTCCGTTGACAGAGAAATTGTTTATGTGCATATCGCCGCCGTTTTGCTCGGCGAGTTTTTCAAATAAAGCCGAAAATCTTTCGTTTTCCGCGTCTTTAAGCCCGTATCCGTAAGCTATCGAATCG
>JAZUJV010000296.1:0-8532 GCA_045642945.1 Eubacteriales bacterium
ATCAGCATTTGATTCAACCGATCAACTTCATCGTCGTACAGCGAAACCGCTTTAAAGCGCAAACTGCCGTTTTCTTTGACGGGTCGCCGGAAAATGCGTTTGCGGTGCCTCGAAAGGTTTTGTGGCGCCGTCTCAAGTAACGAAATCGTTACACTAAAATATTGCAAATTATTTGTCATTGTGATAAAATAAATGTTGGGCAATTTTTGCGGTTTTCAAAAATAACATAACGAAAAAGGAGGTAGCTCTTTGGATAATAAACTTTTCCCGGCACATATACGGATTTTTGGCAAAAATGATAAACGGATTGAATCTTGTGAAGAACACGCGAAAAAAACCGCGGAGTACGCTTCTTATTCATTAAAAGCCGTTGGCTTGGGAAATGCTGGATATTTTGCCGGCATGATTCACGATGGGAAAATGACGGAAGATTTTTCGCAATACATAACGGCGGCCGTAAACGGGGAAAAGGTTGTTAAAGGGCTCGTAAAGCATACCTTCGCCCCCGTGAAACTTTTGCTGACAAAATATCACGGAGACGTTTGTGAAACGTACGAGGATCTTGCTTCTGAAATACTGGCATACGCTGTTGGAGCGCATCACGGTTTATTTGATTGCATTAATGCGGAAAGTCGCGGGGGTTTTTATCATAGAATCACGGCCGATACCGACACGAGCGACGAAGCCATACATAATTTTTACCGTTATTGTTTAACCGAGGAAGAAACCACGAAATTGTTTCAGATGGCATCGGATGAACTTACCGATAAAATAAAAAAACTCGATGGAATTTCCGAAAGCGATGAAGAAACTGCTTTTTATCTCGGTATGCTGGCACGACTTGTTTTATCGGGAGTTATAGAAGGGGACCGACGTGATACCGCAGAATTTATGCAAGATGCGAAATTCGCGAACGAGCCAGAGGATATGAGTTCATTTTGGAATTCGTTGCTGGCTCATTTGGAAGAATATTTATTTCAAAAAAAAGCTGAAACTCCGATTGGATGCGCAAGAAGAGAAATATCAAAGAGGTGCAAATCTGCCGCGTCTCTTCCGGTTGGAGTGTATAGACTGAACGTTCCGACCGGCGGAGGGAAAACCTTATCCGCTTTGCGCTTTGCGATCGCTCACGCAAAGGAGCACAATAAAAAACGAATTATATACACTGTGCCGTTACTTTCAATTTTGGAGCAAAACGCGTCTGTTATTCGTGAAGCGCTTGGAACGGATGCTGTTATTTTGGAGCATCATTCCAACGTGATTCACGAAGCGGATACCGACGAAACGGACGAGTACTCGCTTCTTGTTGAAAACTACTCCTGTCCCATCATAATTACCACAATGGTTCAGTTGCTGAATACTCTATTTGACGGCAAGACGTCTTGCATTCGCAGATTTCACGCACTCGGAGATGCGGTCATCCTTATTGATGAAGTGCAAACAATACCTTTGAAAATGTTGACGCTTTTTAATTTGGCGGTCAATTTTCTTTCCGAAATTTGCAGAACGACCGTGATTTTATGTTCGGCAACGCAACCATGTTTTGAAGAGACAAAATATACTTTACGAGTGGCGGGGGATATTATTCCGTACGATCAAAAACTGTGGGAAGTTTTTAAAAGAACCGATATTCGATACGCGGACAAATACTTATTGTCAGAGATTCCCGCTTTTGTCAGCAATTTGAGAAAAGAATACGATAGTATTTTGGTGGTTTGCAATACCAAAGACGAGGCGGTCAAAATATATGAAGATATTAAAGAACTTTCGACAGGACGCTGCTTTCATCTTTCCGCTGCAATGTGTACGGAGCATAGGCGGAAAGTCATTCATGAGTTAACAAGAGAAACAGCAGAGATTGCGGAAAAATCAAAAGCCGGGATTCGGATTTCCGATGCCGAAAAACTTATCTGTGTTTCAACCCAAGTAATCGAAGCGGGTGTTGATATTTCGTTTGGCTGTGTCGTTCGCCTGTTGGCCGGTTTGGACAATATAATTCAAAGTGCCGGAAGAGGGAACCGAAACGGCGAATCCGATGCGCCTGTTCCTGTATATATCGTTCAATGTGAAGACGAGAAATTAACAAAACTTCCGGAAATCTATAACGCTAAAAACGCTGCTTTTGAACTTTTAAACGCGTACGAAAAAAATCCCAAAGCTTTTTGCGGAGACCTTTCCTCAAAGGAGTCTATCGGTTTTTATTACCGATCGTTATTCAAAATATATCCGCAATCTTATATGGAAATGAAGCCGATGCAGGATAAGCCATCCCTTTTTTCCATGCTTTCGGACAACGAATCCTATCGGATGGGGAATGCTGAAGTACAAAAAGAATGGGAACCGTATTGCCTATGTCAGGCGTTTGCCGAGGCGGGAAAACTATTCACCGTTTTCGATACGGAGACCGAGGACGTGGTGGTTCCGTACGGAAAAGGAGCCGACGTTATAACCAAACTGTGCTCGGAAGAAGCGATTAGGAATATTTCTTTTAGGAAATCGCTTCTTGATGAGGCAAAAAACTATTCGGTTTCTCTTTTTCCGTATCAAACCCAAGCGTTGGGTGATCGGCTGGAATGGATTTGCGACGGGCACGTTCGCGTTTTAAAAATCGGATGCTATGATGACGAAGTGGGACTTTCTATACAAAAAATCAAAAACCAGGAGGTGAATTCATCTTGCAGTACAGCAACGTTGTTGAATTTATGATAACAGGACGAGACGGACTGTTTTCCGATCCGATCATGCGCGTGGGCGGTGAAAAATGTACTTATCAGATACCGACATACGAAGCGCTGAAAGGGATGCTGATGTCAATTTACTGGAAGCCGACGATTATCTGGTATATTGATGCCGTGAGGGTGGTAAATCAGATACAGACGGAGGTTAAAGGCATCCGGCCGCTGAAATATAGCGGTGGGAACGATCTTTCCTACTACACTTATCTGAAAGACTGCCGATACCAAGTAAGAGCGCATTTTGAATGGAACGAAAACCGTCCGGAATTGAAACATGATCGCAACGAGCATAAGCATTATCAAATTGCAAACCGTATGATTGATCGCGGTGGACGGCGAGACGTATTCCTCGGGACAAGAGAATGTCAGGGCTACGTCGAGCCTTGCCGATTCGGAGAAGGAGAAGGCGCGTACGATGCCGTACCACAGCTGGCGTTCGGCTTGATGTATCACGGAATCACTTATGCCGACGAAGCTTATTCCGAGGAAACAAAAGGGAAAATGACTGCAAATTTCTGGTATCCCGTAATGAAAAACGGAGTAATCGAGTTTCCCAAGCCCGAAGATTGTCCGCTACACAAAACACTCCGGAAAATGAATGCCAAAATCTTCGAAGACAACAGAAATTTCGTTGGACTTTGTGAATTCGGGGAGGTGGAATGATGGGACTTTTACAAAAAGCCTGCGAAACCTTTGATTGCCATAAAAATCTTATCGGCGTCATTCAGCCGGATTGCGACCCGCTCGCTCCCGTTTCTCATTTGGCGGTTACGGCGAAAATAGAAATTTCAATAAACGACAGAGGGGAATTCGTTCAGGCAGTCGGCGTCGATAAAAAAGAACCGAAAATCATTATTCCCGTTACCGAAGACTCGGGAGGAAGAACCAGCGCGCCGTGTGCACACCCTCTTTGCGATTCGATTTCGTACGTAGCGCCGTATCAGAAAGAACGCCATCGATTATACGTCGAGGCGTTGGCAGAATGGGCGGAGTCGGAATATTCCCATCCAATGCTTCAGCCGATATTGACGTACGTCCGGAAGGAAACGGTTCTGGATGATTTGAATCGCGCGGGATTGTTGAAAACCGAGAGCGATAAGATTAAGAACGAAAAAGATCTTATACGTTGGCGCGTGATAGGGATGGGAACCTGCTGGAACGATCCGTCTTTATTTGACGCTTTTATTCGTTTTTATGAAAGCAAGCGTAAAAGCGGCGACGCTTCAATCTGCATGATCTCCGGCGATGAGGAATCTATCGCGAAACAACATCCAAAGGGTGTTATTCCGATTAACGGAATTGCAAAACTTATTTCTGCCAACGATACAACCAATTTCACTTATCGCGGCAGGATGACCGATGAAATGCAAACGGCCACCGTCGGCTATATTTCCTCCCAGAAAGCTCACAATGCGTTGCGCTGGCTGGCGGGAAAGCAATGGAAAGAAACGACGTTTGACAAACGTACCGTTCTTTGCTGGAATCCAAAGGGAAAACCGACGCCTCCGATACATACTCCCTTGACACGCAAGAGCGAAGATAAGCCGGTTACTCCCACGGAATATCAGTATATGCTTAGAAAGGTCTTGAACAGCTATCTAAGCGCCGATATGCTGCCGGATGGTGAAGACGTATGCGTTGCAGTTTTCGACGCGGCGACAAAAGGACGGCTCGCCGTTGTATATTACAGCGAATGGAAGGCGTATGATTTTTTAAAAAGACTTGCTTATTGGGACGAAACCTGTCTTTGGTATCATTATGATTTTTTGAGCAAGTCTTGTATAATCCAGTCTCCGGATTTGCCTGATATTGTCCGCTGCGCCTTTGGAAATGAACGGGCTGCGAGGCTGGAAGTCGATGACAGAATCATGAGCCAGCAGATTTTACGCCTTTTGGAATGCAGAGTTAATCAGGGTAAAATGCCGTTGGATATTATGCGTGCCGTTATGCAAAAAGCTTCCAACCCATTGGCATACGACAAATGCCGCAGCAAGGTGTTGGAAGTCGCTTGCGCCGTTATTTGGAAATATAAAACAGATAGAGGAGAGACATGGGAAATGAGTCTTGAAAAAGCCAAAAAAGACAGAAGTTATCAGTACGGACGGCTTTTAGCCGTTATGGAAAAGGCGGAGCGCGATACTTACGAAACGGGCGAAAAGAGAGAGCCCAATGCGATCCGTCTGCAATCCGTATACTGTCAAAAACCGTTCACAACGGCAAAAACCGTCATCGAACAGCTTAAAAGAGGATATTATCAGAAGCTATCACCTTATGTCAGAAGCGATTACGAAAAGCTGATAGAAGAAATTTTCGAAACTTTGTCTGAATTTCCGGACGAGGATAGAAATCATCCGCTTACCGAATCCTATCTGCTGGGATATTACCTGCAAAAGAAAGAACTTTATACATCACATAAAGAAAAAGAAAATACGGAGGTTCAAGAAGCATGAGTACTTTACAAAACAAAATCGATTTTATCGCGTTGGTATCCGTTTCTATGGCTAATGCAAACGGCGATCCCCTGAACGGCAACCGTCCCAGGACCGATTATTCCGGCTTTGGAGAGATTTCCGACGTTTGCATCAAAAGAAAGCTTCGCAACCGTATGCAGGATATGGGATATCCGGTATTCGTTCAATCGGACGAACGTTGTTCCGACGGGTTTGGCAGCTTAAGCGAACGTGCATCGTCTGTGATAACTGCCGATACCAAGGAAGAATACGCGCAAAAAGCGTGTGAACTTTGGATGGACGTCAGAAGCTTCGGCCAGGTTTTCGCGTTCAAATCGTCGGCAAAAGGTAAGGGCGCTAAGAAAAAAGGCGGTGAAGAAGCTGAAAACAGCGACGATGCGAGCGGCCTTTCCGTCGGTGTCCGTGGTCCCGTCTCGATTCATCAGGCGGTCAGCGTTGACCCGATAGAAGTGCGTACGTTACAAATCACCAAAAGTGTCAACGGAGAACCTACCAAAGACGGCGCAAAAGGAAAAGACACGATGGGAATGAAACATTTTGTTCAGTTCGGTCTTTATGAGGTAAAAGGATCCGTTAACGTTCAGCTTGCCGAAAAGACGGGCTTTTCGGAAGAAGATGCGGATATACTTAAAGAATGCCTCAAATCCTTATTCGTCAATGACGCATCTGCTGCTCGACCGGATGGCTCGATGGCTGTCGAAAAAGTATTTTGGTGGAAGCATAATTGTAAAGACGGTCAGTATTCTACTGCGAAAGTGCATCGTTCGCTTCGCGTTTCCAAAAAAGAAAACGTGGATGTTCCCTCGTCTTTTGATGATTATTGCGTTAAAGTCGATTCGTTGGAAGGTCTTGCCCCGGAAATCATCAATGGAATATAACGACGACGATTTTTTACAGCTTTCCGGCATCCAGCATTTTACGTTCTGCCGCCGCCAATGGGCGCTTATACATATTGACGGCGTATGGGCGGAAAACGTAAGGACGACCGAAGGTAAGCTTCTGCACGACAACGCCCACGACGCCTACCGTTCCGAGTCCCGCGGCGAAGTGATAATTTCCCGCGCCATGCCGATTTTTTCGAAAAGTCTCGGGCTTTCCGGCGAATGTGATATCGTCGAGCTTCGGAAAGACGATATAAACGGCGTTTCTCTGCGCGGAAGAGCGGGGAAATACGTCGTCTATCCGGTGGAATATAAGCGCGGTTCGCCGAAAGAGGACGATTGCGACGTTATACAGCTTACCGCCCAGGCGATGTGTCTGGAGGAAATGCTTTGCTGTACCGTGGAGGAGGGCGCGCTTTATTATTTCGAAACGCGCCATAGGCTCCGCGTCGCTTTTACCGACGAACTGCGCGATACCGTGCGTCGGTATGCAGAAGAAATGCACGGATACTATAATCGGCGTTATCTTCCGAAGCCGCGCCGTTCAAAAGCGTGTAACGCCTGTTCGCTTAAAGAAGAATGCCTTCCGAAACTGGAAAAGATCGCTTCCGCCAAAGCGTATAACGACAGCAATCTCGGGGAGGAAACCGTATGAAAAAGCTTTTGAATACTTTATACGTTACTTCTCCGGATTCCTATCTTGCGCTTGACGGGGAAAACGTCGTCGTCCGCGTCGATAACACCGAGCTCGGGCGGATGCCGCTGCATCTTATCGACGGCATAGTTGCCTTCGGTTATATCGGCGCTTCTCCCGCCTTGCTCGGGAAATGTGCCGAAACGGGAAAAATCGTTACATTTTGTTCGCCGAACGGGAAATTCCTTTCGAGAAGCGTCGGAAAAACCTACGGAAACGTTATCGTGCGCCGTGAACAGTATCGGATCGCCGACGATCCGAAGCGTACGCTTCCTATCGCCTCCGCGATGATTTCCGCCAAGCTTTCAAACTGCGCTTCCGTTTTACGGCGTGCGGTAAGCGACCATTCGGAGCGTATCGACGGCACTTCCGTTTCCGATACCGCCGCAATATTAAAAAACGGCTCGGTTTTCGCTTATCACGCGGATAGTTCGGATTCTCTTCGCGGCATCGAAGGCGAATGTGCGGCAAGATATTTTTCGGTTTTTGACGAGCTTATCTTACAGCAAAAAGAGGATTTTTCTTTCGACCGCCGCTCGCGAAGACCGCCGTTGGATCCGGTGAACGCGATGCTTTCATTCGGATATTCGCTTATGACGGGGCTTTGCACTTCGGCTTTGGAAGCCGCCGGTCTGGACCCGTACGTCGGAGTTTTCCATACCGAACGCCCGGGTCGCTGTTCGCTTGCGCTCGACCTTGTGGAAGAATTCCGTGCGCCGTTTGTTGATAGGTTCGTTTTGACGCTTATCAACAAACGCCTTGTGTCGGCTTCCGATTTTGTAATAAAAGAGGACGGCGCGGTGCTGTTGAAAGACGAAAGCCGAAAACTTTTCCTCTCTCAATGGCAAAAAAAGAAATCCGAGACGGTTCGCCATCCTTTCCTTGATGAAACGGTGGAATGGGGAATGGTTCCGTACGTTCAGGCGATGCTTCTCGCGAAGTTTATCCGCGGCGACATCGATGCCTATCCGCCGTATTTGTGGAAGTGAGGGCTGCTTATGATGGTATTGATAACTTACGACGTAAACACGTCCGATGCCGCGGGCAGAAAGCGGCTCGCGAAAGTTGCGAAAATCTGTGTAAATTACGGTCAGCGAGTCCAGAATTCCGTTTTCGAATGTTCGCTTGACCCGACACAGCTTTGTCTCGTTCGCGATAAACTTCGAAAAACAATGAACGAAGAGCTTGACAGCTTGCGGATATACGTTCTCGGCAGCTCGCGTTCCGATAAAATCGAGCATTACGGCGTAAAAGCGTCGTACGACCCGTCGGGACCGATGATACTTTGAAAAAGTGCGAAAGATAAGTAACCGAATTTTCTTCGGAGATTCGCACCGAAAAAACAAAGTTTTAAGCGTGATTTTTCTCGGTATTTATATCGGGATTGTTTGAAAAATTGATTTGTTGGGATAAAATCACCAACAAATCGTGTCGGGAAACCATAAAAAATGGTGTTCCCGCTGTCGCCCCCCGCGCGGGGGCGTGGATTGAAATGATAGACTCCTGGTTAAGCGTCGGCGCATTATCAGTCGCCCCCCGCGCGGGGGCGTGGATTGAAATGCCACGTGTAGTCTGAGCAACCTGCTGAACGCTAAGGTCGCCCCCCGCGCGGGGGCGTGGATTGAAATGGGAACTCCGCCCATTAAGTCGGTAAACGGCGCAAGTCGCCCCCCGCGCGGGGGCGTGGATTGAAATCACGATCACCCGCGCAGGACACCATAGCGCACCGGTTGTCGCCCCCCGCGCGGGGG
>JAZUJV010000297.1:0-3386 GCA_045642945.1 Eubacteriales bacterium
GGGAAAATCGGCACCGAAAAGACGGGTGAAACCGCTTTCTATTCCTTTTTCTTCTTTTTCGGCTTTTAAATGAGCGCGGTCGATCGCACGGATGATTTTTTCGGCGTTTTGCGTTAAAAACGTCTCGACAAGCGAGATAGATGCGCCTTTCGGAGCGGAGACGAAAACGCTGCCGCCTTGGCGGATACGAAGGTTGAGATTTTTGACCTTTTTGCGCGCGAAAATATAGCTTATTTCCCTGCCGCAAAGGGTGATTTTTCGGATTTCTTCGGATTTCATTTCTCGTCGAAAAGCTCGATCTCCTCGCCGAGCGGGCCTATTACGAAAGCGATTTTCGCGTTAAGCACGGGGTTTGAGGGAATGGAAATATCCGTGGGCGGAACTTTGATTTTATAGCCCGCTTTTTCGCAGTTTTCGACTATTTTTTCTATCTCCGTCGCTCTGAACGCGAAATGGCGGATGACGCCCGCGCCGCGTTCGTCGTCGGCATTATTCATAAGCTCCATGACGGTTTCGCCCGCCGAGAGCATCGCCCCGCCGTTCCACTCGCGCCTGACGGGCAAGCCGAGGACGTCTTTATAGAACGACACGAGCTTTTTGAAATCTTCTTCGCCTTTCGCTTTGAGGCAAACGTGGTGCATTCCGGCAATCATGATTATCTCCTTAATAAAACCGCCTTCACATAGGAAGACGGTTTTTCGTTTATAGCGTTTCTTTTGAATAGACCACCATATTTTTGCCGCTGTCCTTCGCTTCGTAAAGCGCGACGTCGGCTTTTTCGATAAGACGGTCTATATCCTTTATGTCGAAATCGGCGGCTTCGCAGACACCGATACTCGTCGTGATGTTGACGTGCGTTCCGTGGCTTTCGAAAACGTGGTTTTCGATAAGATTGCGGAGCCAGTCGAGTTTTTCGGGCGTAACGGCGTCGCCGACGTAGATAGCGACGAATTCCTCGCCGCCCCAACGGCAGACGACGGAATTAAGATTTGTGCTTATAAGATAGGAAAATTCTTTTAAAACGGCGTCGCCGATAGCGTGGCCGAAGCGGTCGTTGACGGTTTTGAAATCATCTAAATCGAGCATGACCGCGCCGATCTTTTCGAAATGCTGGAACTCGGTGCCCGTCTCGATGGCGGTATACATACCCTGGCGGTTGAGCGCGCCGGTGAGCTGGTCGCGGACGGAAAGCTCTTTATAAAGCTTCTGCATACGCCGCATCTCGTCGTAGGTGAAAACGCGGATGGATTCGAGGAAAAGCCCGAGCACGAAAAACGCCGCGAAAAGCACGGGAAAGCGCATTTTGAACGACTCGGTGTAATCGTACATCAAAAGCCCGTTCCCGAAAGGAGTCCAAAGCAGAACGACGAGGACGATAAACATCACTCCGCACATAAAAGACGCGGATTTTCTGCCGAAACAGAACATTCCGAGCGACGGAAGCAGACATATCCATATAGCCGAGAAGCCCTCGGGGTTGCCGGATATAACGAAGAAGGTGAACAGCGCGAGAATCTCCACCGCGAAAAGAAACGCGGAAAACTTCGCGCTTTTCTTGTCGCCGAGCACGATAAGGGTTATGTTGAAGAGGCAAAGCCCCGCGAACACGCCCGTCGCGACGGTGAGCCAGCCTTTCTGCGTGAAGATGTTCATGACAGTCATCACGAGAGCGACTACGCCTAATATCGTATATACCGAGAGATAGACGAGATTTTTGTTCTTTTCCTCGTCTATAAGCGACATTCGGATTTTATCTAAAAAATCTTTTATTCCGGAGAATTTCTCCAAATTTCCTCACCGCCGTTTTATGTTTTTGGGGTTGCGAGGGTCTGTGTATAAGGCGAAAGCTTATTCGCCCGAGATAAGCGATTTTTTGCGTTTTACGTCGTACATCGCGGCGTCGGCGAGCTCGATAAGCGAATCGAAATCCTTTTCGCTTTCGATATAACCGCTCGTGTGCCCGACGCTGACGTCGAGACGCCTATCCTTCGGCACGCCCGAATTCGTGTTCGCGAGCTCGGCAAAGATATTCTTTTTAAGATCGTCGAAATGGTCGGCGCCCGAATAGGAATCGTAGGTGCAAAGCACGAATTCATCACCGCCGTAGCGGCAAAGGAATACGGGAAAATGGCAGTTGCGGCAGGCGTTTTTAAGCGTCTCCGCCATCTTTTTCAAAGCAATATCGCCGTAGGTGTGGCCGTTTTTGTCGTTTATCATTTTGAATTTATCGACGTCGCACATAACGACGGTAACGTTTCTTCCGTTCTTCTCGCGAAGCAGCTCGTAGGCGAAATTCTCGAGCGCACGGCGGTTATTGAGCCCGGTAAGCGAATCGGTGGATATCTGGTTATCGAGCATACCGAACATAAGAATTACTATCGCGAGCGCGATGCCGCATTCGACGCCCGAAACTCCTTTGAACAAAATCTCGGTAACCCCGCCGATTATCGGGAAGGAGTTGAGGAAGAGCATCTGTAAAAGTATCCGTCTTTCCGATCTGCCGGTCTCTTTGCAAAGCTTGATTATCAGCACGACGACCGAGAAGAGAAGATAGCAAAGCCCGATGCTCCAATGGACCGAGGCGCCGATTTTCGAAACGCGGACGTTTTCTTCGTTTATTTCGAAAACGAAGCCCGTAAAACGGTTTATAAGCACCGAAACGGTAAGCAAAGAAGGCGGGACGGCGAGCACTCGCGTAAGCGTTCTTCCCGCTTTTTTGGGAAAGCCCGCCATAACGCGCGCATAGTTGTTCCAGCAATAGCAGACCCAGATAAGCACAATAAAATCGACGGTGGTCGCTATTTCGTTGCAAATCTTCGCGCTCGCGAAGGTTTTGCCGTCGAAACAATGGACGGCGACGTCCGTGAAGCAGGATACTATCGTCAGCATGACGAGATATCCGTAAGCGCGGCGGGGCATCGGCAGAACGCCCGCTCTTCTATGCATTATAAGGTAAACCGTTATCAGCGATATCACGCAGATAAGGTTGATTTGAATATAATAAGCCAAGGTTTTTCTCCGATTGTTCGTTGTGGCGATGCTTAATCAATTTATTTTATCATATCACCGCAGGAAAATCAATAAAAACTTTACGGAAGATAATGGAAAAAGACCGTAAAGCTTTTTTACGGTCTTGCGGGGCTATTCATTTTTTGCGAAGTATCGCGACGGTCAGTTCTTCAACAGTTTTCATGATTTTTTTCCTTCGCCGTTTTCAGACTCAAGGGTAATTTCGATATCCCGGTAAACCCAGCCGCCATTGACCTGCGCAAGCTCTTCCTCGCTAAGTTCAGCGAGCTTTTTGTTTAAGGTTTCAACTTCCTCTTTCAGGGCGTTCAGTTCTTCTTTTGTTTTTGGCATAATTACTATCTCCCAGTACTTTAATT
>JAZUJV010000298.1:0-2620 GCA_045642945.1 Eubacteriales bacterium
GAGTTTTATTTCGGCGAGGAAACGGGAAGTATAGGCGTCGTCTTTGCCTTCGCGGATATTTTCGCCGAGTTTGCCTTTTATCTCGGAAGCGTGGTCGTAAACGCCGTCTAATGAGCCGTAGTCGTTTATCAGCTTTATCGCGGTTTTTTCGCCGACACCGCGCACGCCGGAGATATTATCCGAGCTGTCGCCCATCAAGGCTTTTATATCTATCATCTTACGCGGCTCGACACCGTAAAGCTCTTTTATTTCGGTGGGAGTCATTATTTTCGTGTCGCCCGTTGCGGCGAGAAGCACGGTAACTTTATCGTTTATAAGCTGGTAGCTGTCGCGGTCGCCCGTTACGATAAAGGTGTTTATATCGCAATCGGAGAAGTTTTTCGAGAGCGTGCCGAGCACGTCGTCGGCTTCGAAGCCCTCGAGCTCGATAACGGTGAGACCGAGCGCTTTGGCGATATTTTTGGCAAACGGGAGCTGGAGAGCGAGCTCCTCGGGCATACCCGTCCGGTTGGCTTTATAGGACGCGACGGCTTGATGGCGGAAGGTTTTGGCGGGGAGGTCGAAGGCTATCGCGGCGTGGGAAACGACGCCGACTTGGGAAAACGCTTTCCGTATCATACTGACGAAGCCGAAAAGAGCGTTGGTCGGCAGCCCGTCGGGCGCGGTCATATTTCCTTTTACGCCGAAGAAGGCGCGGTTTAGGATACTGTTTCCGTCAAAAATCAGCGCTTTTCCCATAACATTTTTCTCCCATAATTATTCATTTTCGATTTTAACACAAATATAGCGCAAAGTCAATAAAACGCGGGCTATTTTATTTATTGACATTAAGGATATTATTATATATAATATACAATATATAGACGTTTTATGTTTTATAAGGGAAAAATATGGGAGATAACGGCAAAAACAAAAAAAGACGGTCGGGGATATGGAGCTTTATCTTTATCGCCGTTTTGTTCGCGATAACAGCCGTTTATATAATCAAAGAGTTCGATCTGAAAGCACTTTACGAGGACGTCGTGAGCTCGGAGCACATGGAATGGCTTATCGCCGCGCCGATACTTACCGTGGTGTTCTTCCTTTGCTTCGCGGCGTTTATGAAGATAACCGCGAAGGCGCTCGAATTCAGGCTTCCGCTTTACAAGGCGATCACTTACGCTTTTCTCGACTTCTTTTATACCAGCGCGACGCCCGCGGGATGCGGTGTACCCGCCGCGACGGCTTACGCGATGACGCAGGACGGATATTCGGGAAGTCTTTCGTCGGCGGCTTTGCTGATGCAGACGATATGCTACCGTTTTTCGCAGCTTATTTTCGGCGTCGGCGCGGGAATTATGGTTTTCACGGGGGCTTTCGAGGTAGAGGGATTCTTTAAGATACTTTTTATCGTCGGGGCGTCTTTATCCGTGATCGTAACGGCGTTTTTCTGCGCTATGCTTTTCTTCACGCGGCTGACGCGCAAGGGCGGGCTTTTGCTTATAAAGCTCGGCGCGAAGCTTCATATAGTAAAAGATTTTGACGCGACGAAGCAGAAATTCATCGACTCGCTCGTGGAATACCGCACGGCGGCACAGCTTTTGCGTTCCGACAAAAAGCTTATCGTCAAGCAGATGGGGATAACGCTTTTGCAGAGAGCGGCGTTTTTCAGCATATCTTATATGGTCTATTTAAGCTTCGGATTGCACGAGCGGAGCTTCTTTTACGTTTTCTTCCTGCAAGTCGCGGTGGCGCTCGCGGTGGACAATCTGCCGCTTCCCGGCGGGATAGGAGTGAACGAATACGCTTTTTATCTGCTTTACGAACGGCTTTATCCCGAGACGGACACGGCAGCCGCGGCGATGATATTAACGAGGGCGTTTTGCTATTATATCCCTCTCGTTTTCACGGCTTTTGCGGCGCTTTCGCGCGAGATTATTCTTAACGTAAAGGCGAAAAGGAGCGCGAAAAAATGATAAAGGACAGAAACGGGAATATTTTAAGCGGCGACGAAAAGCAGGATAATTTTCTTTCGTTTTTATATAAAAACCGCTTCGGGCGGATAATTATGAGAGTTTTTTGCCGAAGGTGGATATCGAACCTCGGCAGGATATATATGACCTCTTCCCTTTCGAAGCCGAGGATAAAGAGACTTATCGCGCAAAGCGGTATAGATATGAGCCAGTACGAGCAGAGAGAGTTTTCGTCGTTCAACGATTTTTTCACGAGGAAAATCGTTGACGGTGCGCGGAAAATTGACTTTTCAAGCGGCGCGGTTATCGCTCCGGCGGACTCGAAATTAACGGTCTACGACATAAGCGAAGACAGTATTTATCACGTCAAGGGATGCGATTACAGCATAGTAAACATGCTCGGCGGGGACAAAGAGCTGGCGGGCGAGTTTATAGGCGGGAAAGCGTTTGTATACCGGCTTACCGTGGACAACTATCACAGATATTGCCACGTTGACGGCGGGAAAGAGCTTTATTACAGATTTATCCCCGGGGTTTTGCACACCGTGAACCCGATAGCCGTCGAGAGACACGACGTTTACGGCAAGAACTGCAGAGAGCTGACCGTTATGGAGACCGAAAATTTCGGGAAGATCGCCTATATCGAAATAGGCGCGATGATGGTCGGC
>JAZUJV010000299.1:0-2294 GCA_045642945.1 Eubacteriales bacterium
CGGATTGACGCGGAAGGATTTGGCGGCGGCTTTGACGGCTTTCATCTCGGAGGGAGTGTAGGCGCGCAAGCCGTGCTGGATACGGTTGGAAAGCTGGGCAAGGACCTCGTCGGGGATATCCGACGGGGACTGGGAAACGAAGTAGATACCGACGCCTTTGGAGCGGATGAGCTTGACGACCTGAACTATCTTCTGGAGAAGCGCTTTCGGGGCGTCGTTAAAGAGAAGGTGGGCTTCGTCGAAGAAGAATATCATTCTCGGCTTATCGAGGTCGCCGACTTCGGGAAGCTTTTCGAAAAGCTCGGTCATAAGCCAAAGCAGGAAGGTGGCGTAGACAGTCGGGCTTTGGATAAGGCGGTCGGAGGCGAGAAGGTTTATAAAGCCTCTGCCGTCGGTATCGGTGCGCATAAAGTCGCGGATATCAAGGTCGGGCTCGCCGAATATCTCGACGCCGCCTTCTTCTTCGAAAGCGAGAAGCGCACGCTGGATGGCGCCGATGCTTGCGGTGGTAACGTTGCCGTACTGAGTAGTAAACTCGACGCGGTTATCGCCGACGTATTGAAGCAGAGCGCGAAGGTCTTTTAAGTCGATAAGAAGAAGTCCGTTATCGTCGGCAACGCGGAAGACTATGTTGAGGACGCCGCTCTGGACGTCGGTAAGACCGAGAAGACGGGAAAGGAGCATAGGTCCCATATCCGAAACGGTAACGCGCACGGGGTGGCCGCGAAGTCCGAAAATATCCCAGAAACGGGTGGGATAGGAGCGGAACTGAAAGTTCTCGATGCCGAAGCGTTCGATACGGGAGCGCATATCGGGAGTATCGTCGCCGGGACGGCACATACCCGAAACGTCGCCTTTGACGTCGCTCATGAACACGGGAACGCCCATTGCGGAGAAGGATTCGGCAAGCACTTTCATCGTAACGGTTTTACCCGTACCGGTGGCGCCGGCAATAAGACCGTGGCGGTTTGCCATTTTAGGCACGATATAAAGATTCTTGTCGGATTTTGCTACCCAGATTTTGTTATCCTGATACATAGATTAACCTCCGATGCCGATGAACTTTTCGGCGTATCCGCTCGCTATTCCCAAAGCGGCGGACAGCAGAATCAAGTAGATCGGGTTTATTTTTTTGAACGCGAGAACGACGGTTATCGCGAATATTATTACCGAGCTGAAAAAGGTAACGTTTAACGGCGATTCGGCAAGCCCGTTCGGGAGAAAAACGCCGAGAGCGAGCGAGACGACGGCGGAGGCGATAAGCCCGACGACGACGGGCCGCAAGCCCGTGAGACAGCCGTTTACGATGAAGCTGTTTTTATATTTCGTATAGAACTTCGCAACCATGAGTATGACGATAAATGACGGGAGCACGACCCCCAGCGTGGCGCAGAACGCGCCGAAAAGTCCGCCGAGCACTCCATATTCGCTTCCGACCATTTTACCGATATAGGTCGCCATATTGATAGCGACGGGACCGGGGGTGGATTCGGCAACTGCGATGAAGTTTAAAAGCTTCTCTTCGGTCATCCAAGCGTGTTCCAATACCTCCTGCTGCATAAGAGGAAGCATGGCGTAGCCGCCGCCGAAGGTGAAAGCGCCGATTTCGAGAAAAGTGAGGAAAAGCTTTAAGAATATCATTCCTTCTTACCGCCTTTCCTGCATATCAGCGCGACGGCAAGCCCGATAAGCGCTCCGCCGATTATTACCCACAGAACATTGATATCAAGGAAGAGCACTACCATGAAAGCGGCGGCGGCGAGGACGGCGGAAAAGATCGTTTTGGGACAATGCTTTGCCATTCCCCACAAAGCTTTTACTATAAGCGCCAGCACGCCCGCACGGATGCCGTTGAAAGCGAATTTAACGGCTTCTATATTGCTTACGGCGTCGAGGACGTAGGAGAGCGCGGTGATGATTATAAACGAAGGGAGGACGACGCCGAGCGTCGAGAAGAACGCGCCGAGAAATCCCGCGGTCTTCGTTCCGACGAAGGTGGCGGTGTTTATCGCGATAGGTCCCGGGGTGGATTCGGCTATCGCGACGATATCGAGCATATCGCGCTCTTCTATCCAGTTTTTGTTCTCGACGACCTCGCGCTGTATCAGCGGAAGCATGGCGTATCCCCCGCCTATCGTGAACGCGCCGATTTTAAAGAAAGAGGCGAAGAGTTCGAAATAAAGTTTGGATTTTTTCATATTATTTTACGTTGACGGTTACGGTGGTGGGATTTGCCCAATCGAAATATTCGCTTATGGCGTAGGTGAATGTGTCGGTGCCCTTGAAGCCTTTGT
>JAZUJV010000300.1:0-4854 GCA_045642945.1 Eubacteriales bacterium
GGCATAAATACGATACAGTCCTTATCTTTCTGGGTCTGCGAAGGCGTCGAAGAAATAAAGCTTCCCGAAAGTTTGTTGTTTATCGGAAGCTATACGTTTTCCATATGTGAAACGCTTAAAACGGTAAATATCCCGAAAAACGTCCGTGAAATCGACGAAAGCGCTTTCGAATGCTGCGACTCGCTGACGAGCATATATATTCCGAAAAGCGTTCGCACAATCCATGCGCGCGTCTTTTACGCCTGCAAAAATTTAAAAGACGTCTATTGCGAAGCCGACTCGAAGCCCGACTCTTGGGACGATAAATGGCTCGACGGCTGCACCGCGACCATTCACTTCGGCGCATAAACGAAAGAAAGACCTACTGCGGCGCAGAAGGTCTTTCTTTTTGATTTTAAACCGATAATTTAATTTCCCGCCATGGATATCAGCATCCCGCAGGCGTCCCCGTGCGCAAGGACTTTGCCGTAAAAATCGCAGGTAACGTCGCGGTAAGAGTCGTATTTGCCTAATATCTTGCCGTAAAAGTCGGTAACGACCTTGTCGCCGTTGTCTTTGTGCTCGACAAACGCTATCGTTTTGCCGTAAAAATCGGTAATTCTTTCTCTTTCTGCCATTTTAACTCTCCTTAAAGCATATCTCCGAAATATCTTTCAAGCGGCGCCGAATGTGCGCCCGTCTGGTTCGCGCTCGTTTTCGTTTCGACGAAGGAATGGATGATCGCGATTTTGCCGTCTTTAAGCTTCATCTTATAGTTGATCCAATCTCCGCCGGCGCAAAGGATCTTGAATTCCGTTACGTCGCTTTTCGAAAATTCATAGGTCTCGCTTTTCGCGCCCGTTATCGCGAAATTCTCGTCCTTTTTAACGAGATAGCATGCGTGGAAATCGGGGCTGTTCACAAGCCCGAGGTTCGGCAGGTTCGCCGCCTTTACAGCGTCAAGAAATCCCATTTTTGTTTCTCCTTTTTTGTTTTTTATTCCGCTTTTTCGCGGTTACGCTTCTATTATATAAATCCCTATGCGACAAGTTCGGTGCAAACCCGCCCGAAATCCGTAATTTCGTTGTTTTTTTAAAATTTTTCGTGTATAATACCTTATAATATAAAGAAAGGAGCGCTCCCGATGATTTTCGTAATGTCAGATATCCACGGCTGCTTTGCCGAATATAAACGTATGCTCGAAAAACTTCCGCTCGCCGAATCCGATACGCTTTATATCCTCGGCGACGTGCTCGACAGGGGCAAAGGCGGCATCGGGATAATAAACGATATCCGCTCGCGTAAAAATATAAAGCTTTTTCGCGGCAATCACGAACAGCTTTTCCTTGATATGCTTAAAGAACTTACCGAAAACCCGAAAGAGACCCGCTCCGCGCGCTTTAACGATTGGTTTTATTGCGGCGGGGAAGCGACGCTTAACGAATTCGAAAAGCTTGCCGAAGAAGAAAAATCCGACTTTATAGACTTCCTCGATTCTCTTCCGTATTTCGAAAATATAACGGTAAACGGCGAAAAATATCTCCTCGCCCATACCGTCCCCGAAAAAAGAGTTTTGCTTTCGGGAAAAGCGAAAGACTCCGATTTCATCTACGGCGAACAGGATTTCCACCTCTGCTACTATAAAACCAAAACCATCGTTACGGGACATACCCCCGTGAAGCTGATAGATAAAAACTGCCGCGGCGTCTGGAAGGGAAATAACCATATAGCGATCGACTGCGCCGTCGCCTTCGGCGGCAGTCTCGCCTGCGTCTGCCTCGACACGAACGAGGAATTTTACGTTTCTCCGTCCGAAAAAACCGATAAACAAGCATAAAAGCGACGAAAATATCTTTCAGACAAAGTCCGCAAACCGGCAGACCGAGACAAACGAAGTTGTTTTTTACGAAAAGCGAGCGTCGGCGTAGTGATCTGCGACAGTCGAAGCTTTTCGTAAAAGCCCTTGAAAATACAATAAAAATAAATATTCCGCTGTTAAAAATGCGCTTCGGGTTTTGATCCGAAAGCGCATTGCTTTTTATTTATTTCCTTTCAAGGGCGTAAAGAACGCGTTTGTCCGCGGTCTGAAAGCGACGATTTCGTCGCTTTCGTTTTCTTATAATCATATTTAGTTGACTTATTCTTGCCCGATGAGTAAAATTAAACGTGGAAAGGGAAATGAAATATGGAAATACCTAACAGAAGAAAAAAAGAAAAACCTTCCAAAATCGTCGCCGAAATGGCGATGATAGTGCTTATCTCCGAGGAAGATTCGTTTATGACTCACCGCTTCCGTAAGGTTTTCGGGATATCCGACCGAACGCTCAAACGCTACGTCGCCGAGGTCTGCTCTCTGCCCGATTTCCCGAAGCTCGCCCACCTGAAAGGCGACCTCGATGAATATTATATCGAAAGTAATCTCCGCCTTTATGACTTTTGGGACGGCCTCGCCGCCGATAAGGTCGACGCGGACGATAAACACCTCTTGAAGCTTCGGAGAATGATGGACATTTTCTGCGTTTTCCACGAGCATTTCCTATACGCTCTCGATCCTTACGACGGCGACGAAAAATATCCTCTTCTTACCGCGAAAGAGGTCGTCGGCGAACTGTCCGAATGCTACGAAAAAACGAAGCTCACGCTCCGAACGGTCCAGCGCGATATCGCCGATATATACGAAGCCGTCGAGCTTTACCCGCGCTTCGATTTGGATATAAACACCCCGATAAAATATTAAGGAGGCAGAAATTATGCTGGTAACACCCGAAGAATGGTTAAAAACCCCCGATGAAAACGGCGAAGGATTATTGCGCGTATTCGTCGACGGCGACGTGCCGTACCCGCTCCCGCTCGAAACGTTCGGTGTCCGTCCCGAAGACGTAACCCTCAGCGAAAAACAGGATTTCGAAATTCTGCTCGAGGTCGATGAGTATCTGGAAGATCTGGAGATTTTCAAAGACGCCGACGAATATTGTAAGCGGCGCAAAGAAAATTCCCTCGCGCCCGAAGCCGTCATCCCCGCCGGACTTTTCCCGCTTTATAAGGATATCGAGTTTACTCCGTCCGGCTACGTTTTGCTAAACGGCAAAGTCGTGGAGATCTGCGAAGACCCCGCCTCGCTCGGCTTCGACGAAGATGACCTTCTCTTTAACGTTTCCTGCCTCGAAAGCGTCTATTCCGTGGTGCACCACGGGGAAGAAAAGCCGAAGCTTTCCTTAAATAATATCGTCTCCGGCGCCTTTTTCGCCCAGGGCTGGCCGAAGGAGACGAACTGCCCCCCCGATTAAGCTTTATCTGCTCGATAAAGCTTCGCCGAAAACCAACGCTTTGAAAAAGCATTTCACATAAAGAATTAAAATCCGAAACGATGCGGAAATCATAACCCGCATCGACTTCCGTAAAGGATAACATACTAAAACAAACAGGAGGATAATGAAATGTCAAAATATGTAATTATAACTGAGGTTAAGTCAGAAGCCCATGACGTTGAGTGGTGGATGGATCAAACAAACTCAAAAATATCCGTTGAGTTAAAAGATGGATTTGAAGCTGCCCGTGAGTCGATGAGAAATACCATCTGTAAACTAACTGCGGAATGCGACTTCTTTCCGGCTGATGAAGGCCACTTTGAAGCTTTTGATGATGATTATGACGAGGCAGAAGAACTGGACGAAATAGTTACTGAGATTCTTACGGATCCAACGTATTTTTGTGACAGCGCAGAGGACTTTGATATTCAGGGTACAGATGATGCGGACTGGTACTTTGCATTCGTAGGCAATCCGGATTTGATCTTGGTAGACTATTATGGCAAAAAGCTTAAATTCAATGTTCATAACATGGATGACAGCGAGAAAGATTACTTCTTCGAATACACCGAAACCGATGATGACGGAAGAATTATTAATGAGATAAGTGTAAGGCTGCTCAACACGGAAAGAAAGAATATGGAAAAATCCAAAACAGCCGATGAAGTTGCTCCTGATTATGAAACGATCTCTTTCGGTAAATATTGTCAGGATTCCGACGGGCAGAAAAAAACAGATCTTGTGTGGAGAATATTGGAGAAAAAAGATGGGAAAGCGTTTGTGATTTCCGATGCGATTATTGACCATATCCAATTCTTCCATGAAGATATAAATAATTGGGAAAACAGCGATATTCGCAGTTGGTTAAATAACGATTTCATTCATGAGGCTTTTACCGAGGAAGAGACTTCAAAAATCCTGAAAGTGAACGAGGACAAGGTTTCCTTGCTCAGCCTTGACGAGTATGAACGATATTTTGATAACCCAAAAGAAGCAAGGGCACGCTTTACAGATTATTCGAGAAGGCTTAGAGAAGAAGACCATTCAGCCAAAATCCGTGAACCTTATGGGTTCTGGTGGTTAAGTACACCGAATAACAACGGCGGCTTTGGCAATAACGGAAATGTTTATGTGTATCATGTTTGCAACAACGGAACCATCAACGGGTTTGAAAGAGCAAGATATAAGGACGGAGTTCGTCCGACGATGTGGATAAAGATCGATTAACTGTATAGCATTAACAAGGCAGTCGCCGGACGAAACCGGCGGTTGCCTTATATTGATTTTTACACAAATACCGCCTTATGCCGATGTCTCGTCGGCGCTTTTTCAAAGCGTAAACCTTCTTGCGTGCTCCCCACTTGACATTTTCCGAAATACATTTTAAAATAATCCCGAAAATATGCGTGAAACCCTATATTTTCCTAAAAAGGAGAAAATAATGAAAACCAAACGCGTTGCTTCTTTCCTGCTTTGCGTTCTGCTTACCTTTGCTCTCCTTCCCGCCGCGAACGCGGAAACAGTCAGCCCATTGAACGGCTATTCGCTTATCCTTGATGAAAACTGG
>JAZUJV010000301.1:0-7885 GCA_045642945.1 Eubacteriales bacterium
TTCAGCGGCGGGAACATTGCTTTGCAATGGATTTTATTATATTTGGATACCCGATACCCAATGTAGGGCGCGGCTCACGGCTTGCGCCGAGCGCTTTTTCGCTCCTCCGCTTTTGCTGCGGCGCGAAAAATCGGGCGCTGCGCATTCTCCCGCCCGCTTCATCCGCCCCCGGCGGCGCGGGCGCTCGAATCTCGACGTGCCGCCGCTCCGCGTATCCTTGCCATATCACTTTCTTGCGGCTATGTATAATGCTCGCTATTCTCCTGCATCCCGCACGAACCGTTTCTCATTTATAGTGATACTGTCAAATCGTGCGGACTAATTAACCTTGCCTATTAAATCCATACTATCCTCCCGCGAAAACTTGTTTTCGCGCATTAAAAGCTTTTTGGCACACCTTTTTCACGAAAAAGGTGTGAAGCTTTCGGGCACCTTTTTCAAAAGGCGCAAACTGCCAAAATTTCTTCAAATCACGGTTGCAAAACCTTCGCGCGCGTGATATAATACATTTGTTAAAATATAAATAATGCGAAAAAATCGTCAAAACGGAGGAATTATGAAAAACACGGCCAAAATCGTATCCATCCTTCTTTCTCTCGTCTTTCTCGTCTGCGCCTTTTCCGCCTGCGGTGAAGAGGGCGGCGACACCTCGAAAACCGATACTTCTGCGACGAGTGCGCCTTCGCGGGATTATAACTACGGTCCCGTCGATTACGGCGAATTTCCTTACGCCGATAAGCAGCTCGACCCCGATAAACCCATAAGGATTCTCTGCGTCAACACCGAAAGACACCCCTTCGGCGTCCAGCAGTTCGAATATATCCCCGAAAAAGAGGGCAACGCCGTAAACGGCGCGGTACAGAACAGAAACAACAAGCTTCTCGAGGATTACGGGATCGCCTTCGAGGTCGCTTCCGAGACCTATCCTACCGACCAGCTTAAGCTTCTCGTCCAATCCGGAGTTGACGAATACGATGTCGTCTGCGAATCCGTCGACCGTCTCGTTACCGGCGTAACCGAAAACCTCTATTGGTCGCTCGACGACGTGATAGATTTTGGTCAGCCGTGGTGGGATAAGGACGCGATCGAAGCCCTTTCGCTCTCCGATAAACATTTCTTCCTTACCGGCGCCGCGATACTTACCGACGACGATAATACTTATCTTACGCTCTATAACAAGGATATGTACGGTAAGAACAGCGCCGCCTCCGCCCACGGAAATATCTACGATATTGTCCGCGACGGCGATTTCACGATAGACCTTTACTACGAAATGTGTAAAGCTGCCTCGATGCCCGATCCCAACGGCGAGTGGGGAATAAACGCCACCTTCGGCAACCTCTCCCACAGCTACGGCGCAACGGTAATGATGAACGGTCTCGGCTACGCCACCGTCGCCAAAAACGAAATGGGCGAGCTTTATCTTAACGTCGACAGCGAAGCCGCGATAACCGCCTTCGGAAAAGTCTACGACCTTATGTCCGACCTACAGAACACTCAGCGTGCCGAGCTTATAATCGGCAAATCCCCCACGACCAAGAGCTCCTACGGCTTCGCCGAGCTCGAGGAAATGTTCATCAACGGCAAAGGCCTCTTCTATAACACGACGAGCTCTTCCGTTTCTATCTTAAAGAGCGCCAATATGGATTTCGAATTCGGCGTCCTCCCGATCCCGAAGCTCGAAAAAGGCGACGCTACGGGCTATAACTGTACGGTAAACAGATACCAGTCCTCCGCTCTCGCCGTTCCCTCCACCGTCAGCGCGTCCCGACTCGAAGAAGTCGCTTTCGCGCTCAATGCCCTCGGCTTCTTCAACGCCGACGTTATCCGCGCTTACTACCAGACGACCCTTCAGCTTCAGGCGGTCCGCTCCGACGACGACGCCGAAATGCTCGATATAATCTATAACAGCCGCTTCTACGATATCGGCGCGATATTCGGCTGGGGCAACGTACATAGCCTTTACAGCAACGTCATCGCCGATTCGAGCGCAAACACCCTCGTTTCCAAATGGGAATCCATCCGCGACGCCGTACAGACCGATATGGAAGCGACCCTCGAAGCGTACGAGAAGTCCCTTAACTGACGAGGTGCGAATATGCGTAAATTTTCTCTGTTTCTTCTCTCACTCATCCTTGTTTTTTCGGCTTTTGCTTCGGTGATAGCCTCCGCCGACGGCGATGAACTTCTCTCGCTCGAAAAAGGATATACCGTCGAATACGCCGCGAAGATAGATAACGTCTACCCGAAAAAAGCGTATAAAGAAAGCGATAAATTTACCGACGGCGTTACCGCCCGTCCCGACCCGAACGACGGCGCATGGCTCGAGCTTTACCGCGGCTGCGAAGTCTCGGTAACCATCGACCTCGGCGAAGTGATGTCGGTCAGAAGCGCCTCCGTCGGCGAGCTTCAAAAGCGTCAGTGGGGCATATACTGTTCAAGAGAACTTTCTCTTTCTCTCTCCGAAAACGGCGAGGATTTCGGAACAGTCGCCAAAATAAAAGACTACGAAAGCTGCACCAGCAATAATACCGAGCGAAAAGAGTTCGTTCTCGAAGCGGATAAAAGCTATAAAGCCCGCTACGTAAAAGTAACCTTCTCAAGCGACGTTATTACCTACGTCGACGAAATTTCCGTCTTCGGTAAAAAAGACACTTCCGGCGAGACCGTGAAAATCGACGAAAAGGTCGCCGATAAAGGCTTCGCCAAAGCGATCGACGGCATCCGTTCCGTCTGCCTGATGTATACCGCCGCCAATTACGATACGACTACGACTCTTCCTTACGTCGCCTACGTCGATAATAACGGCAACCCCAAAGCGAAAATGTTCGATGCTCTCCTCTACCTCGCGATAACCAAAACCTCTTACGAGGATGGCTTTATGCGTCCCGACGAGATGAAAGCCTTCGTTGACGATGCGCTTTCTCCCGCCAAGAATATCGGCGCGCTCAATACCGTCGTCGCCGATTTAAAGGATAAAGGCATCTTCGAAAAAGACGAAAAATATCCGATATTCCTCTCCACCCCCTACGTCGGCATCTACGCCGGCTGCGATACGCTCGAAAAACGCGAAGCCGTAATAAAAGATTACGTCGATTACGCAATAAAACAGTTCAAAAACTCCGGCTATGATAACCTCGAGTTAAAGGGTCTCTACTGGTTCGGCGAAACCGTCGAATACGGCAAATCCTCCTACGAGGAAGACCTTATAAGATACTTTAACGACTACACCCATTCTCTCGGCTATAAAACGATCTGGATACCCTATTACGGCGCCGCCGGAATAAATAAAGCCGTCGAGCTCGGCTTCGACGCCGCCTGCTTACAAAGCGGCTACGCCTTCGGTAAAGACGGCGAGACCGGTATCGCAAAGCAGGGAAGCTGCGACGATGCCGCCGCCGCCGCCAAAAAATTCGGTCTCGGACTTGAATTCGAGGTCGACCATAACGCCGACAGCTATTATGTGAAATTCGCCGACTACGTCCACGTCGCCTATCAGCAAGGGCTTATGGACGGCGGTATGATGATGATGTACCAGTCCGGCCATTCGCTCTATTACGCCGCCACCGGAAAAGCCGACAGGAAAGTTTACGACCTTACCTACGAATACTGCTCCGGCGAATACGCCGAATGTGCTCCCGAAATAAAGGAATCCGAAAAGCGTATCACCGTCAAAGCCGAAGGCTTCGTCTACGACGATATAACCGTAAACGACGCCGATACCCCCTCGAATAAGCTCAAAGCCGTCTGGCTCGAAAAGCCCGAAGGACTTTATATCCTCGTCGAAGGCGACGGATTTATACAGGTCGAAGCCTACGGCACAGCCCCCGGCGAATATAAAGGCGTCGTCGCCATAACCGACGGCGGTAATCAGTCCAACCCCTGCACTATAATCGTTACCGTCGAGCCGAACGGCGACATTTCGACCGACGCTTCCGCCGAAACCTCTTCCGAAACCTCTTCGGGCAATAAAGACAATAAAGAAGAGAAAAACCTGCTTCCGATTATTCTCATCTCCGTTGCCGTGTTACTCGTTATCGCCGCCGCGGTCGTGATAATAATAAAAAAAGCGCACAAAAAATAAAATAAAAAAAGGAGAAACCCAAATGAAAAAGATCATCGCGCTCATCCTCGTTTGTCTCTTTGCCTTTACCGCTCTCGCGGCATGCGGCGGAGACGAAGAATCCAGCGAAGCCCCGTTCGTAAAATCCGAGGCTGAATCTACCGATACTTCCGCGGAAGAATCCAAAGAAGAATCCAAACCCGCCGACGAATCCGAACCCGCCGACGAATCCGGCGAAGAGTCCGGTGAAGAATCCGGCGAAGAATCCGGCGCAGACCCCGAAGTCGTATTCACCAATAAATACGTCCACTGGGGTACCGCAATGAAAGACGCTAAGGTCAGCGACCGTATCACCGACGCCGCCGCTATCGCTCTTTCCAAAGTCAACGACGAGCTCATCGCCGGCGACGTAGGCGTTTTCACCTCCGAATTCGGTAAAACCATCAAATCCGCAGGTACTCAGGACTACGCCGACTTCGCAGTCGTCGTCCTCGAATACAACCACAAGAAATTCTCTTACGTCAAAAAAGATTTCTACGACGTAGGCAAAGCCAACGGCGACATCAAGATCCCCGCCGACGGCTACGTTCTCGCCATCCACAAATCCTTTGACGAAAAGATCAAAGCCATCAAGAACTTCAACGGCGATACCACCTTCTTCCCCCACGGCTTCGTTCCCAACGCCGGTCTTAATACCAAGATCAAAGCCGCTTCCAAAGCTCCCGTTATCGACGGCGCCGTTTCCTCCGGTGAATACGGCACTGCAATCTGGAAGATCGAACCGAAGAACACCCTCGTAAGCTACGCTCAGTTCGAAGACGAAAACTACTACGCTTCCGCCGAAGTTTATCTTACCTACGATAAAGACTTCCTCTACATCGGCGTAATCGTCGACTCTCCTTACCACGACAACACCTGCACTTCCTCCAACGCCGGCAGCATGTATAACTTCGAATCCATCCAGGTCAACGTCTGCTCCGAGCCCACCACCGGCGATTACATCTCCGAACACTGGGATAACGTCGTAGACCCCGTTGCCGCCAACACCAACGTTGTCCGTCAGTACGGCTTCTGCGTAAACAACAACGACGAGACCCTCTACACCGTCTGGATGGGTACCGAAAAGATCTTCAACGGCACCACCGTCTGCAAACGCGACGACACCACCAAGAAGACCGTTTACGAAGCAGCAATTCCGTGGAGCGAATGCGGAAGCAAAGAACATCCCATCAACGTTAAGAGCGGAACTCAGTTCGGCTTCTCCGTTTCCATCAACTGCGGCTCCGAAGCTGCTCAGTTCAAGAACATCGTCCTTCGCGACGGCGGCGGAATCATCGGCCTCAACGACTGGACCAAAGTTCCTACCATCACTCTCGGCTAATTAAAAAAAGAAGGCAAAACCTTATGAAAATAGGTGTAAGTATCTACAGCTTTCACGAATACGCCAAAGAATCTTCATTAGGCGTCAAGGGCTGTATAGATAAAGTCAAAGAATTCGGCGGCGAAGGCGTCGACTTCGTCGAAGTCGATAACTTCGGAAACATCTGGGATACCTTCGACGCGGAAGCGTATAAAGCCTACGCCAAAGATATCGGCAACTATTTAAAAGAAGTCGGTATGGAGGCGGGCTGCTTCTGCTGCGGAAGCGATTTTATCAACCGCGACCCCGAAGGCGAGATAAAACGTCTCAAAACCATGATAGATATCGCCGAATGCTACGGCTGTAAAGTTCTTCGCCACGACGCGACCCCCGGCATCCCCTCGAGCGTAAAGACCGTCAACCGTTCCTTCGATACTCTCCTCCCGACTATCGTAAAATGCTACCGCGAGGTAACCGCTTACGCTAAGACGAAGGGAATAAGGACCTGTATCGAGAACCACGGCTTCTTCGCTCAGGACCCCGAAAGAGTTGAAAAACTCATCGCCGCAGTCGGCGACGAAAACTTCGGTGCGCTCGTCGATATAGGCAACTTCGCCTGTGCCGACGCCGACCATAACTACGCCGTAGGTCTTCTTGCCAACTACGCGTTCCATGCCCACGCGAAAGATTTCCATAAACTCTCCGGCTCCGAGCCCGACCCGGGCGAAGGCTACTTCAGATCCCGCGGCGGAAACTATCTCCGCGGCGCGATAATCGGACACGGCAACGTCCCCGTCAAACAGTGTGTCGATACGCTTAAGCGCAACGGCTACGACGGCTGGCTCATGATTGAGTTCGAGGGAATGGAAGATCCTCTAAAAGGCATCCGTATAGGCATAAACAACCTCAAAAAATACGTAAACGACTAACGTCAAAAAAGCGGGGTGCGTTCTCGCGCCCCGCTTGCTTTTATAATTATGAAACGAAACACCGAAAACGATAAAAAAACGATAAAAAAAGCGTTTAAAATAATCCTTATCGTCTTTCTCTCGCTTCTCGTCCTTCTCGCCGCGGGTTATTTTATAACCGAATATCTCCGCGATAATCCCGAAGATGAAGTTTCCGAGCGCGAAAAGTTCTTCGAGCCGGATTACAGCTTCAATATTTTGGAGGATGAGCTTTATCTTTCTCTCGACAGAAACATAATGTTCACCCGAAACGGCGTTACACAGATGCTCGAATCGAACGATCCTTCCGAGGTCTGTCCCGCCGCCGCGATGTTTTACGATTATTTTAACTGCCTTATAAACGGCGACTACGCCAATTATAAAACCTTCTTCACGGACGAATATATAAAGGATAATTCCGACGATATCCCCGAAAAATTCACGATGCAGGCGGTTTACGATATAAACTGTAAATGCTTCTCCTCGTCCGTGTCCGACAATACGCTTACCGAAATTTACGAGGTAAGCTACCGAATCTTCGAAAATAACGGTACCTTCCGCCGCGACGTAGTTTCGACCGAAACGCGAACTCTCGTTTTCGAGCTGAAAATAAACGGCGATACCGCCAAAATAAATTCCATCGCTTTCCGCAAAACCAAAAGATATTCGGAGTGATACAAATGGATAAAAACGATATACTTTCCGAAGCCGAAAAGTTCGAAGACCGCTTGAAAGAGCTGAAATCCAAGTCTTCTTCGTGGCTCGGCGATATAAAAAGCGAGGTGCAGTCTATAAGGGACCGCGACCCCGCCGCGCGTACCTCCGCCGAGGTGCTTCTGCTCTACCCGGGGCTCCACGCCGTGCTCGCTCACCGCGTCGCCCACGCGCTCTATAAAAAAGGTCTCTTCTTCGCCGCCCGCGCCGTAAGTCAGGCTGCCCGTAATTCGACGGGTATCGAGATACACCCCGCCGCCGTGATAGGCAAAAACCTTTTCATCGATCACGGCTGCGCCGTCGTGATAGGCGAGACCGCGATAATCGGCGATAACTGTACAATCTATCAGGGCGTAACGCTCGGCGGTACCGGAAAGCACGAGGGCAAACGCCACCCGACGATAGGCAATAACGTTATGATAGGCGCCGGCGCAAAAGTGCTCGGCCCCGTAACCGTCGGCGATAACTCCAAAATCGCCGCCGGCGCAGTAGTATTAAAGGATATCCCCTCCGATTCCACCGCCGTCGGCATCCCCGCCCGCGTCGTCCGCGGAAAAGTCGATAAAGACCTCGACCAGGTAAATATCCCCGACCCCGTCGCGAATGAGCTGAACGCCCTGAAACAAAGAATATCAGACCTTGAAGAAAAAATAAAATAAAAAAATCGCCCCGCTTATGCGGAGCGATTTTTTTAAAAGATATAAGTTCGCTTCTCGAACGATATGAGAGATAAACTCGGCATCGCCGAGAGATAAGACTGCTTCGCAGTCGTTAAGGTACAAATGCTGACGCAAATGGATT
>JAZUJV010000302.1:0-1627 GCA_045642945.1 Eubacteriales bacterium
AGGAGCTGATATTATGAAAAAACTGCTTTCTCTGCTGCTTTGTGTCGCTTTTACGCTTGCGCTTTTCGCCTGCGGAGAACCTGAAAATCCGTCCGAGCCCTCTTCCAAAGATATCATGGGCGGCGGACTGACCTTCACCGAGCCGCTTAGTCTCGCGGGCTTAAAAGGACCGACCTCCCTCGGAATGCTTAAAATAATGGAAGACGACGCGGGCGGAGTCGCCAAAAACGAATATGTCTTCACCCTTGCGGGCAGTGCCGACGAGATAACGCCCAAGCTTATAAAAGGCGAGCTCGATATCGCCGCCGTCCCCTCAAACCTCGCGTCCGTTCTTTATAATAAAACCAACGGTCAGATAAAGCTTCTCGCGGTCAATACCTACGGCGTCCTCTATATCGTCGGCAAAAACGTCGAAATAAACGATATAAAAGACCTCTCGGGCAAAACCGTCTACGCGACGGGGAAGGGAAGCACTCCCGAATACACGCTCACCCATATTTTAAACGAAAACGGTATAACCGACGTAAACGTCGAATATAAAAGCGAGCCCGCCGAGATAGTCGCCCTGCTTTCCAAAAACGAAAGCGGAATAGCGATGCTCCCCCAGCCCTACGTTACCGTCGCCATGTCAAAAGTCGAAAATTTAAAAGTCCTCTTCGGCCTCGATTCCGAATGGGAAAAAGTCGAGGGCAGCGGCATCAGGATAGTTACGGGGACTCTCGTCGTCCGCGCCGAATACGCCGAAACCCATAAACAGGACCTTTACGAATTTCTCGAAGAATACGCCGAATCGGTAAAATTCGTCAACGAAAATCCCGCCGAAGCGGCGAAAATTTCCGAAAAATTCGGCATCTTTGCCGCCGATATCGCCGAAAAAGCGATTCCCGAATGTAATATAACTCTTCTCACGGGCGAAAATATGAAGCTGCCCGTCAATAAATATCTCGGAGTATTATATGAACAGAACGCCGCTTCCGTCGGGGGAACTCTCCCGAAAGACGATTTCTTCTTCATCCTCGGCTAAAAAACAAAAAATATATTCCGCCGCCGCGAAGACCCTTTCCGTCCTCGCGGCTTTCGGCGTCTGGTGGCTCGCCGCCGTCCTTATCGGCAATTCGCTCCTCGCCACCCCGTATGAGACTCTCGAAAGGCTCTTCAAAATAATCGCCGAGGACGATTTTTTCTCGGTCATACTTAAAACCTTCTTACGTATCGCTGTCGGGCTTTTTTCCGGTATCGCCGTCGGAACGGTCTTCGCCGTCCTCGCCGCGAGGTTCAAATTTTTCGAAATTTTCCTCTGGCCCTATACCGTTACGGTAAAATCGATTCCCGTCGCCTCGTTCAACGTCGTCGCGCTCATACTTCTCACGTCGTCGAAGCTGGTCTCCTTCGTCTCGTTTCTAATGGTCGCGCCCGTCGTCTATACAAATCTGCTCGACGGTATAAATTCACTCGATATAAAAATGCTCGAGCTCGCGAAGGTCTATAAAATGCCCGCGCCCAAACGCTTCCGCTATATACGCCTCCCCGCGCCCAAGCCCTTCATACTCTCGGCGCTAAAAATCTCGATAGGGCTTTCGTGGAAGTCCGGCGTCGCCGCCGAGCTAATCGGCATCCCCTAGGGAAC
>JAZUJV010000303.1:0-6839 GCA_045642945.1 Eubacteriales bacterium
CTCGCTTGCAGTCTGCGAAGAGGATAAGCTTCTGACATACGGCTACTGCACCGAATTCATCCTCCAGCTCCAAAGCTCCAAAACCGATATATCTGCCTTCGCTATCGACGGCTTTATCAAAAATATCGAAACCTACGGCAATTCCATCGTCGCCGTAAGGGACGAAAACCTCGTAAAAGTCCATATCCATTCCTTCGTGCCCGAACAGGTCATCGCTTTCGCGCGTAAGTACGGCGAATTTCTCACTATAAAAATCGAGAACATGGCGGTCCAGCATAACGAAACGATCGCCTCCGCTGCCAAGCGCGAGCACGTTAAATACGCCGTCGTTACCACCGCCACGGGAAAAGGAATGACCGATTATTTCAAGGATATCGGCGCTTCCGCCGTTATCGACGGCGGCAGAACGAACAACCCCTCCGCCGGCGATTTCATCGCGGAATTCAAAAATCTCGACGCCGAATATATCCTCGTCCTGCCCAACGATTCCAACATCATCCTCGCCGCCAATCAGGCCGCCGATATCTATAAAGATTCCATCGTCCGCGTCGTACCGACAAAGTCGCTCGCCGAGGGCTACTCCGCCCTTTCGATGATGGACCTGTCGCGCGATACCGTCGACGAGGTCATAAGCGATATGACTTATTATCTCCCGAACGTTACGACGGGATATATATCCGTCTCCACCCGCGATGCCGATATCGACGGCGTGAAGATAAAAAAAGGCGAATACCTCGGCTTTACCGACGAAAAGATTTATTCTTCCGAAAAAGATAAAATTTCCGCCGCCGAAAAGCTCTTCAAAACTCTCGAGAATATGCCGGAAAAACAGGTCGTTACCGTCTTCCGCGGCAAAGAGACGACCGACGCCGAGCTCGAAGAGATTCAGCAAAAGCTTTCCGAGGTCAACCCGCTTCTCGATATAGGCGTCATCGACGCGGGACAGGAAGTCTACGATTTCATCTTTGCGATAGAGTAGGGAAGTCATGAAAAGAATCGTTATCGACGTTTTCGGCGCTGACGGCGGCGCGGAAATAATAATCCGCGGCGTCTTAAAAGCGCTCGAAGACCATAAAAATATAGGCTTTACGCTCGTCGGCGACGAAAAAACGATAAAGTCGATAATTCCCGCCGAATATTTCGAAAATTCGCGTGTAAGCGTCATCCATACCGAAGACTATATAAAGCCCGAGGAGAACCCCGGCGCCATCTTCGGCGGCAGAGATACTTCCTCCATGGCGCTCGCGCTCGAGAATTTAAAAAGCGACGAAAACGCCGTCGGAATGCTCTCTCCCGGCTCGACGGGCGCGCTTTTCGTCGGCTCTATCTTCCGCCTCGGTCTGCTCGGAAAGCTAAAGCGCCCCGCGCTTTCCTCCTCTCTCCCGCGTGCCGACGGCAAAATGGTCTGCCTGCTCGACTGCGGCGCGAACGTTACGGTTACGCCAAAAGACCTCGCCCGCTTCGCTCTTATGGGCGACGCCTACGCGAAAATAATCTATAAGCTCGCGTCCCCCCGCGTCTCGCTTCTCTCCGTCGGGCGCGAGGATAAAAAAGGCACCGACCTTACCTTGCAGGCGTTCGACATAATAAAAGAACTCCCGATAAATTTTATCGGGAATTCCGAGGGAAACGATTTGCTTACGGGCTATTCCGACGTCGTCGTTGCCGACGGCTTTTCGGGAAACGTAACGCTCAAATGCAGCGAGGCGTCCGGCAAAGTCGCGATGGGCGTCGTAAAAGCCCTTTCCGAAAAATACGGCGAAAACTCGAAAGATATCTTTGCCGATATCTTAAAAAACCTTGCGTATATCTTCGAGCTCAACGCCCGCGGAGGCGCCACCTTCTTGGGAACTAAAAAAACTCTTATTAAAATGCACGGAGCCGCCGTCGAGGACACGGTTTCCGCCTGCGTCGGCCAACTCCTGATGCTAAACGAAAACGCCTTCACCGAGAAAACGGCAAAGGCGCTCGAAAATTTAAGCTAAAGCTTTTTCCGCTTTTTTCTCACGGCGTTTCGCGATGCCCTTACAGATAAAATATTTTATCGGAATAAGTATCAGCGCGATAACGTTTATGATGATTATAAGCGGAATTTTTATCTTCGCGACGTAGGTAAGCACACAAGCCGCGAGATATATGATATATCTGAAAACCGTCCCGAAAAGCGACTGCATCCCCGTTTTCATCGCTATTCCGTTGAATATGATGAACTGGTCGATAAGCAACCTCGCTATCGCTCCGACTATCCCGACGGTGGGTAAAGCGATAAAGAACTGTCTGTATCCGAGAAGTATACAAAGCGTGATAAGCGTCGCTTCGGCGATAGCCCCTATGATGATAGGCGCCGCCGCGCTCTTGAAAAGCCTCTTATATATCCTTATCGTGTCTTTAACGGGATTAAAGTGCGACGACTTGTTGCCGTCTATGTAGATAGCCTTTATCGGAAGCGTCGTCATCTCGATTTTCTGCTTGTCCGCGTAATAAAGCATATTCATCTCGTAATCGTATTTGCTTCCGCCGACTTTCAGAAGCCAATCCACGTTATCTATCCCGAATCCGCGAAGCCCCGACTGGTTGTCTTTAAGCCAATGCCCCGTCATAACGGTATAGACTCTTCTCGAAAGGTCGTTCCCGAACTTCGAGCGGAAAGGAATATTCTTCCCGAGATCGCGCACGGTAAGTACCATCTTCGCCCCGCCTTCAAGCGCGTCGCGGACTCTTATGATGTCCTCGACCTTGTGCTGCCCGTCGGCGTCCGCGGTGATAAAATGGGTACATTCGGGGAACAAGCTCTTGATGTTCGCGAACCCCGTCTTCAAGGCGCTGCCCTTGCCCATATTCTTAGCGTGATGTATAACTCTCGCGCTGAAGGATACCTCGTCGAATATTTCTTTGAATTTTTCTCCGCTCCCGTCGTCCACGACGAGAATCGAAAAATCGTTTGCCTTAAGCTCTTCCGAAAGCTTTATAAGCGTTTCGTCCGGCTTATAAGCGGGAATAACAACAACGTACATTATTCTTTCCTCCCGTTATCTTTTTCCCGAATGTTTCGAGTAAAATTCTATCGCTTTGTCGATAATTTCTTCGTTAAGCCCGTCGTCCCCGAAAATAATGCTTTCGTGCCCGTCGAGCCCCGCTTTTTCATAAAGCATATATTCCGCGTTTTCCGCGTAAAAATCGTCCTTGTGCGCGTATATCGAACAGGTTTCCGGCGATACCGTCTCGTCCGACGCGCCCTGAATGATAAGCGTCGGGACCTCCGAGTTTTTAATGTTTTCGCTCGCGTCGGCGTTCACCGTGTCGCTGCCGAATAACATCGTCTGGTAAAGCCATAGCATCGGATAATTCCCGTAAGCCAGAAACCCTACGTATCTCGATGCCGAATAGCTTATCTGCTCCATCGCGCTGTTGCATCCCGCGACGGTTACCGCCGCGTCTATGCTTTTGTCCTTCCCGAGCGCACACCCGACAGCGTAACCGCCTCTGCTGTGCCCGAAAAGAAGCTTGCTTTTATACCCGAAATCGCCGTTGTTTTCTATAAAGTCCAGCGCGTTTTCCAAATCCAGAAGCTCCTGCGAAAACCCGATTGCGCTGTCGCCTTCGCTCTCGCAAGACCCCGTCGTGTCGAAGATGAAGACCCCGTATCCCGCCTGTAAAAACCTTTCGGTTACGGGAAGGTAATCCTCCGCCGAGGAATCGAACCCTACGGCGATTATCACCAGCGCGTCTTTTTCGCCGTCGAAAAGCCTTGCGGTAAGCTCGTTTTCGCCGCTTATGAATTTTTTAACGCTGCCGCTTGCCGAAAGCGCCTTATAGCTTTCGTTGATCTCGCCGTCCTCGTATCTTTGGAACAGCGAGTCGTATATTATCTTCGTCGCGGCGAACGAAATTATCAAAAGTACAAACAGGGCGATAATGATATTTCTTAAAACTCTTTTCTTCGTTTTTACCATTATCCTTCCCCAAAACCGTCAAATTTATTTATAAACCGGAGCCGAAAATGAAATTCCAAAGCCCATCAGAATTTAATCTTATACCCGAAAACGAATATTCCTCCGCCATGCCGAAGGTCGAATCTCTGCTTGCCGAAGTAAAAATCGGCGGCAGCTTCGCGTCCTTCGACGGAACGATGATAAACTACGAATATTTCTTACGCGAAGATGCGAAAGCAAGCGTCATCGTGGTCCACGGCTATACCGAGTTTATCGAAAAATTCTACGAGGTCGCCTATTATTTTCTCAGCGAGGGCTATAACGTTTTTCTCTACGACCAGCGCGGCCACGGGCGTTCCGAACGCGCCGTGATGCCCTATACTCTGACCCACGTCGAGAAGTTTTCCGATTACGTCGATGACCTTTCGGAATATATCGAAAAAATCGTCGTCCCCGCCTCCGAGGGCAAAAAACTGTATCTTTTCGGCCATTCGATGGGCGGCACGGTCTCCGCTTTCTATCTTATGCGCGGCGGCGAAAGGATAGAAAAAGCCGTCCTCTCCTCGCCGATGATCTGTCCTTATTCGGCGCATTTCCCGCGTAAACTGTTAAAATTCATCATCAAAAAACAATATTCGAAAAAGCTCGGCTGGAAAGCCAAATTTCCCCATACCGGCGGCGATTTCGACGAAAATCCCGATTTTTCGAAGAGTTCTGACACAAGCTACCCGCGTTTCCTGCGTAATCTCGAGATACGTAGATCCGATAAGCGCTACCAGAACACCTCTTCGACGAACCGCTGGATGTACGAGGCCCTCTCCGTCCGCGAAAAACTGCTCGTAAAGTCCGAAGCCTCAAAGGTCAAAGCCTCCGTCCTGCTCGTCTCCGCCGAAAACGACACCGTCGTTAAGAATAAAGACGAGTTTAAATTCGCGTCTCTTCTCCCGAAATGCGAGACCTACGTCGCTCTCGGCTCGAAACATACCGTCTTCACGGGCGAATATCCGATCCAGAAGGCGTATTACGAAAAAGTCTTCGCCTTTTTAAAATAATTATTTTTTCTTGCCTTTAAGCGCTTTTATCTTTTCGATAAAGGCGCTTATTTCCGTTTTTACGTCCGTGCCGCTTTTCGCGTTGATGTCAAGCACGCTTACTTTCCCGCCCTCTATGACGAGAAAAGTCATCGGCGTTACGGTAACCTTCGCGCCGGAGCCCGAAGGCGTCTGCGATTTCTTCTGCGCTGCGTTGATAAAGCTCGCTCCGCCGCCCGCGAAACCCGCCGATATCTTCGATACGGGTATAACGGTTACGTCCCCGAACTCCATCTTTTCGCCAAGCACCGAGTTCGCGTTCGCGAGCTCTTTTGCCTGCTCCGCAGTAAAACTCATAAGCTGCATAAGGTTTTCCGCGGCGCTTGTCTTTTTTATTTCCTTGTTTTCGTTTTCGCTCATTTCTGTCCTCCGCTCTCCGCTTCGGCGCGGTCGTAAAGATTTCTCATCGCGGCGTAAACCGCGTAAACTATCCTGACCGAAACGGTTATCTCCGCGTTTACTTCGCTTTTCGCGTCAAAATCACATATAACGCTTACGTCCTCGCCCTTTTCCTTTGTTTTAATTACGCTCGTAACGTATCCCGCAAGCGGATAAACGACGGCGCAGGCAAGCCCGTATTCAAAAGCGGTGTCGGCGGCGTCCTCGCCCCCGCATACCGCGTGTATTTTAAATTTTTTTAAAGTCGCCCTTTCAAGAAGCCATATAATCTTCCCGAAAAGAAGATAAATAAGCGTCGAAAGCTCCTTCAAAGTCCCCGAAACGCCGTCCTTTTCGACGTTGCTTTTTATCGCCTCGGTCTCAAGTCTGTCTATCCCGAGAATTTTTTTGATAAGCTTCGCTATCCTGCTGTTCGGGTCGGGATTTTTCCCGAAGGTGAAAAATAATATTCGATAAAGTAATTTAAGCCCGCCCCCGCTTCCGTCGTATTCCGCGATAACGCTCACGTTGAGCGACAGTATGACGGCGATAAGCACGACGACGGCGAGAAGTACGATGCCGATAATCTTCAAAACCAAAAGCATTTCGTCTCTTCTTCGTTTTCGGATATATTTATTCAAAGTTATATTACCATAAAACTTTTTTAAAATCAATATTATGTTTTCCTTTTTGCACGATTTTACAAAGCACCCGCGTCTGTTTTAAGCAATTTTCAAGCCCCCGTACCTATAATATACCCCAAAATAATGTATCTTTTTAAAATATCCGCACAATATCAAAAGAAAACTATTGACAATCACGCGACTATGTGCTATAATGTATATAACAAAAGGAAAAAAATCACAACGAACAGAAAAGGGAGTACAGACTATGAACTTTAAAAACCTTGGACAAAATCTCGAACAAACCTTCCTCCCGCATAAAAACTCTATCTTCAAAAACGGCCTTCTCGGCGCGATCTTCTCCTGCGCCAGCCCGACCTTCGGGATGATCGGGCTTATCTTCGCCGCTTTCGCCGACGGCTACCGTACCCTCGTGATAGTCCTCCCGGTGCTCGCCGCCGCAATTCTCGGAATAATCTTCTCCGCCAAATGCACGAGCGAAGCCAAAACCGAAGCGGGCAAAGGAATAATCTTTAAACCTATCGAGCTTACCGGCAAAATACTCGGCACCGTCGGTAAGATCGTCGGTATAATCCTCACCGCCGTCTACGCTATGATAATCCTTGCTGCTATACTTTAATATAAAAGGAGACCTCCGATGAACGAAAACTATAACTACTCCCTCGAGGATGAAAACGCGAAACCCCTTCACGCTTCGGGCGACTCGGTGCTAAAAAACGCGATAATCTCGCTCGCGTCCCCCGTGCTTTATATCCCCGCCGTGCTGTTTACTTTCCCGCTTTTCTTTATAAAAG
>JAZUJV010000304.1:0-2228 GCA_045642945.1 Eubacteriales bacterium
AAAAACGAAAAAGAACTTTTGCTCAAACGCGCAAAAGCTCTTGACATTTAAATCTTTGTTTGATATAATACCATTCGTGCCTGCTGATGCGGGCGCATGCTGGTGTAGCACAGTGGTAGTGCAGTTGATTCGTAATCAACAGGTCGTGAGTTCAATCCTCACCACCAGCTCCAAAAAAACGGCTCGTTTCCGAGCCGTTTTTTAATTATATCCGTTCCGCCTTGGAACGGATATTATATCATGTTTTCCGAAGGCAAATATATCATTAAAACCTCGTTCTTTTAAAACCCACTCGTTCTCTTCGGTTTCATCAGCATCAAAACCGCTATCCCCGCGATAAGCACTATAGTAACCGCCAGACTGCCCTCCGCGCCGAACTTACCGCCGGTCAAAACGTCGCTCTTTATCCCCGATATCGTCGTGTGAAGGATCGAATCGGTCTGCGCCATTCCGCTGACGCTGATGCCGAAAACGTTGCCCTGCGTGAAGTTCCAAACGGTGTGTACCGCCGCGATGCCCCAGATGCTCCCTCTGCGAAGGAAATAAAGAGCCGCGAAGAATCCGAATAAAAACAGATTGACGAACGCCAAAATGCTTATCCCCGCGTTCCCGAGATGCAAAGCCGCGAACATAAGCGAGCTTACGAAAACGCCCGCCGTAACGTTCGAATTGTGCGCGACGCTGACGAGAAGATAACCTCTGCATGCGACCTCCTCCGAAAGTCCCTGAAAAACGTATCCGAAGAAGAAAAGAATTATCATCGGCCACGAGATCGCGCTCGCGTCAAAGCTTATTCCCGCCACGCCGAAAATAATAAGAATCGCCACCGCCGCCGCGAAGATGAAAAACCCTACGAGAATACCGAGAAGATACTCCTTGATAAACCCTTTTTTAACGAATCCCATCGTGAAAAGTCTTCTCTTTTCAAGCTTCGCGCAATAGAACATACATGCGACCGTCGCGCCTATCGTCGCGTAAAGCATCAAAGCCGTCAGCCACGATGGCATATTCGACATGATTCTTTCCGTCGTCTCGAAAACTTTTTCGATTATCGAGCCGATATCCTCGGGCGAATCTATGTCCTCTATGCCGTCAAAAAGCCCTTCCTGCTCGAACTCTTTCATCATATAGCTCTCGAGCGGTATCATAGTTACCACGCTCTGCAAAGCGCTCCCGATAACAAGATAAACGAGGAAGAATATAAGAATAACCACGAGCGGGCTGTGTTTTTTAGCCGAAAACCGTGCTTCTTCTATTCCGTCGGTCGTTCCGAAAAGTCTTTCCATAGTCTGTTCCTTTCCAAAATATGAATAGTTGATATTTTTAAAAATATATGGTAAAATATAAATATAAATCCGAAAGGGAAGTGATGAAATGAAAAATAAAGTCGGCTCTTTTTTCTTCGGGCTCTTTTTTACCCTCTTTTTCCGCGTCGAAAGTTACCTGTTTTCCACGCCCGCTTTGGTCGCGCTTATTCTGCATTTCGTCCTCGGCATCTCGCTTTGGTGGTTTTTCGGTATGCTTATCGCGTGGCTCTGCTTCGGCACGATTCGCTATCTCGTTATCCTCTTCGCCCGCCGCTGCTCGACGCCCACGCCCTACCGTGAAAATAAAAATATATATTCCAAAACCAACGCCGATTTCTTTAAAAAATAATATACCATTTTCCGATAAAAAAGTCAACGTCGCGTTCGTGATGCTGACTTTTCTTTTGCGTCATATAAGCTCTGTCTCTATCCCTACGACGCCGTAGTTTTCCTGCCTCTCCCTCGGGTAATATTCTTCCATATCCTTATAGCTCGCCGCCGCGAGCTCTTCTTTTTTATACCCGCATTTTTCAAGCGGAAGAACCTTGTAAAGCTCTTCGAACGAGCCGAAAATATGAAGCTTCTTCACTCTTACCCGAAGCGTCTCTTCGTAATCGCCGCAGTCGAAAACTATCTCGTCCCCGACGCTTAAAAGCTTCCGCTTCTCGTCGTATAGCCGTAGCTCATAAACCTTTTCTCCGCTCCTTATCGCCTCAAACGGCGCTTTTTTTAAGTTGTAATAATGTGTCATGTTAAACCGCCTTTGTTGCTCGATAAATTGGGATTTATCTATCTCATATCGAATACATGTTCCAATGCCCAGTTCTGCATTTCCAAGAACATTTTTCCCTTAAGATTATCATAGTTTATCCATCTAAACAAGTGGTCTGTCTCTATGGGTTCTTTCATCTTCAAAGTTAA
>JAZUJV010000305.1:0-7290 GCA_045642945.1 Eubacteriales bacterium
AATAACTCTTATATTAGTTTTTTCTGCAGTATTCATTGTGTCAATCAATAAAGACAGAACGAAACGTTATATTCGCGACGCGTTGTCCACCGGATATGTTTTTCGCTTGGCGTTGCTTTTTTTCGATTATTATGGCAGAGACATATACTCCTTACCAAATAGCGGCGCCGATTCAGAAGGGTTTTATAGGAGTGCGGTATATTTTGCAACAAATACAATAGAAGACGCTGCGATGTTTCCCAAAACAATGGGTTGCTTTTTCCGAGTGTTTGGTATATCACGTCTATACGGGCAATTCATTGTAATGCTTTTCTCCGTTGTTTCTTTAATAATTGCTGCGAAAATATTCTATACGCTTGGCTTAGACATAAAAAGAACGCGCGTTTCTATGTGGGTGCTCTGCCTGCTTCCAAACTTTGCTATCCTTTCCTCTATTTTCCTTCGCGAATCGATAGTAACTATGTTTATTGCCGTTTCTCTTTATGCCTACGTTCTTTGGATAAAGAGAAAAAAAGAAAGGCATTTTTTGCTGGCGTTGGTCTTCGTTTTTCTCGGGGCTCTTTTCCATTCAGGCGCCGTTGCCGTTGCCGGCGGGTATGCTTTGTCAAGAATTCTTTATGACAATAAAACCGAAAAAATCAAAATCACCGCTAAAAACGTTATTTTTGCTGTTGTACTGCTTCTCGTCGGCATATTCCTCTTCAATAATTACGGGGACGTATTCTTCGGCAAATTTGAAGGAGCAGAATCTTTATCTGATATCGCTAATCAAAGTGAACTTGGCGGATCTTCTTATGCGAAATACGTTGGCAACAGTAACAATATTTTTAATATGGTTATCTATACGGTACCGCGTATCGTCTTCTTCTTGTTCTCTCCTATGCCGTGGATGATTCGCGATTTGGGTGATATAATTGCATTCTTGTTCAGCGCGTGCTTCTATTTGGTCTCGATAATCAGTGTTATAAAGTATCTCAATTCAAAGCGTAAAGAAAACCGCGAAATCGTTATAGTTTTGTTCATTGTCGCTATCTGTGCGGCGTTTGTCTTCGCATGGGGTACCGCCAACGCCGGAACCGCTTGCCGCCATCGCGATAAAATGACGATTGTCTGGGGAATTTTGCTTGGGCTGACTATGAAAAACGATAATCCAATACGTTTTAAACAATAAATTGATAGGTATTTGGCCGGTGGTGATTTATATAAAAAAAGCATACGTTAGCGGAATCACAAACGCTTAAATAATGTTTTGGTAGTTAAATTGATTTTTTCTTTGTTAACACTTATTTTAAAACGTTTTGATTACTACCTTGGAAATGTCTTGAAAATGATTGCAAATATGTTTTTTATGAATTCCACCTTTGATAATTTGGTTTCAAAAGTAAATATCCCCATTTTGCAATTTTTGATATTGCTAAGTTTAAGCATCGTATCGTCGTATGTCATCGATGGCGTATACTTTTTGCTTCATATAAAGACATGAGTGAAAGCAGTAGAAAAGTAGCAAGATTGTTTGTTCAATGTATGCTTGTTATTGTATTTGTATGACGCTATTTTGAATTTGAAAATGTATTATATAAGGTTGCAACTTTATTTGATTTTGGAGTAGTAACAATGAAAAAATGTAAAGTTTTACACATTATTCCCGGATTCCAGTATGGCGGGATTGAATCTCGATTGCTCGATTGGTACGACAGTATGAACTATGAAGCTGTGCAATTTGATGTATTGAAGACTACTCCGGATACTTCTAATTATTTAGTTGATAGAATAAGAAAACTCGGTGGAAATGTATTTTCTATACATGGTTTAGGTGCCAAAACCTTTGTTTCTTATATAAAAGAAACTAAAGAGATTTTGAAAAAGGGGAATTATGATGTAATTCATGCCCATTCTTTGCGATACGGTGGTATTTCATTATTGCTTGCAAAAAAAATGGGAATTAAAACACGTGTGTTGCATTCGAGAACGTCAAACGCTTCAAAAGGCGAAAATCACTTTTTAATTGATTATGTATTAAAGAAAATGGCAATAAATAATGCAAATCATTATTTTGCCTGTTCGGATTTGGCAAAAAATTGGGCATTTGGCGAAAAAACAGACGTCACCATAATAAACAACGGAACACATACTGATTTATTTGCTTTTAATAATGATGTAAGAAAAAAGCTTAGAGCGGAATTATCAATAACGGACGAAGAAAAAGTAATAGGTTTCGTTGGAAGATTTACGGAAGCAAAAAATTTGGGCTTTCTTCTTGAAGTGTATAAAAGCATTGTGTCTTCTCACGAGAATGTTAAACTAATGCTTATTGGAGATGGACCGCTACAGGGGTTTGTGAACGATTATATCGAAAAACACAATATTTCGGATAAAGTACTTGCCCCAGGAAGTAAAAGCAATGTTAACGATTGGATAAACTGCTTTGATATCTTTTGTTTGCCGTCATTATTTGAAGGGTTTCCTGGAGTTGCCGTCGAAGCACAGTCAAACGGATTGCCATGTATTTTTTCCGATAAAATAACTAAAACCGTGATGCTTACCGATAACGCGTCGATGCTGCCGCTTGTAAGTTCGTTATGGTCGGAAAAAATAATCGAACTTTTACAAAAGCCGAGAATCGTAGATGCCGAAAAGATTGTGGCACAAAAAGGGTACGATATCGTTCAAACAGCAAAATGGCTTGAAGAATTCTATTTGACTAATAGAATTGACAATAATAATTGAGGTTTTGTATGTTCAATTCAAATACAAGGTTAAAATATAAACGATATATTTCCGAGGATGCAAAAGCCAATAATAGGACGAGCGTTAGATCAAAAATATTTGGTGATGAAATTTGGAAATTTATTCGTCGCTTAAGGAAAATGGAATATTACGATGAATTAAGGAACGAAGGTTCTCTTATTGGAAGATTACTGTTTGTACTCTGCTATTTTAGGTATAGACGTATATCGATTAAACTCGGGTATTCTATACCGTATAAAACAAAAATAGGGAAAGGCCTTTGTTTGCCTCATTACGGAACGATTGTAATTAGCGATAACGCGATTATAGGCGATTATTGCAAAATTCACGTAGGAGTTAATATCGGATCGACGGCAGGCAAATTTTCAGCTCCGAAAATCGGAAACTATGTTTATATCGGGCCCGGCGTGAAAATCGTTGGTGATATAAGCGTTGCCGACAATGTTGTTTTAGGAGCGGGGTGCGTGGTCGTCAAATCAATAGAGGAAGAGGCTACAACATGGGCAGGAGTGCCTGCAAAGAAAATTAGTGATAACTCGTCAAAAGCGCATTTGTCCTCCCGAATATACGGTGATAATTATGAAAAACAATAGCAGTCGCAAAAACATAATATGGAGTTATATCGGCGTTTTTTTCGATTTCGGAATTAACCTTTTTTTACTTCCTCTTATTCTGGCATATTTGCCGCATAAAGAATTGGGGCTCTGGTATTCGTTTGCGAGTGTTAGCACGTTGATAAAATTAGTAAATTTCGGATTTACTCCTTGCATAACAAGATATATTGGCTTTGCTTGGGGTGGTGCTTCTGAAATTTTGGCGGACGGATTATCAGTAAAAGGCGACTGCCACGACACAAACTACGAACTTCTTTCTAAAGTTATTAATATAGCAAAAAAAATATTTGTATTTTTGGCGTTGATAGTCGCGGTATTGCTTGTCGGCCCGGGTTCTTTCTATATTATAAGTATAAGAGAAGATATCGCAATTTCATATGTACTGGTATCATGGGCATTATATGCGATTGCAGTTGCGATAGATATGCTGTTTGGTTATTGGGATTCGGTTCTGAGAGGAATTGGCGCTGTTGCCGACAGCCAAAAATCCAATATGATAACGAAGTGCATTCAGCTGATTGCTTCCGCTACTGGCTTGATACTCGGATATGGGCTTGTTGCGGTAGCTGCATCATATTTGATATCTAATCTTATCAAACGATTCATAGTAATTAGATTTTGCAAAAAAAGAATAAGTCATTGCAGCGATGTTCTGCATAGTAAATGTAACGATAAAGATCTTAGAAAAAATATGGTATCAAATGCGTTTCGTTTTGGTGTATCCACTCTTTCAGCGCAATTGATTGCACAAGTTTTTCAAATGGTTTGCTCGTCTGTATATGGGCTTGACATTGCCGCAAAATACGGGCTATCGATACAGATATTATCTTTTGTTGTTACAATTTCCACCGCGTTGTTCAATGCCGTTGTTCCCGAAATAACGATTAATAAAACAAAAGGGCTCATCGAAGAAGAGAAAAAGTTATTGTCCACGGGAATGTTTGCTCAATGGTTGTTAATGCCTTTTGGGAGTATTTGTGCAATTTATATCGGACCGTTTTTGTTAAAAATATTGTCAAAAGATAATAACCTATTGTCAAAGCCGGAATTGTTTTTGATTTTGGCGATTTATCTCGTTGAATATAACCGTTGGGCGTTTTGCACGTATATTTCCACGGGAAATGAATTGCCATATACGAAAGCGGTAACAATAGCAAGCATCGTTACAAGCTTAGCGGTGATTGTTGAAGCTGCGGTATTTAACTTACCGTTAATTGTTCTCCTGATTACCAGAATTGCAGTCGAAATGTCGTATAACGGCTGGTATTGGATGAAAAAAGTTTTAAAACGTTTGAAATTGAAATTCAAAGACATAATTGTACTCGGTGCTTGCGGCACAAAGGATTTGGTATTGTCTGTTTTGAAAAGAAATTAGAAATATTGTTTTGATTGCTGATGGTAGTATAGTTCATATTGCTTAATAGCATATTTCTATAAATAAAAGCACGACAAATCGAATAGAAAGGTCAACCATTGCCTAAACCTTTAGACTATCAGATGATGTCTTTGCTTTCATCGTCTGTATTTAAAAACAAACTTAATATAGAATCATCTGATTTTGCGAACCTCTTCGAACTGATGAAGCAGCACGCGATTGCATCGCTTCCCGCCGATTTGCTTAGCTCCCTGCCAATCGACGACGCGCTGCGAACCGAGTGGGAAAGATATATCTACGGTCAGATATTCCACAATATTACTTTGGTCAGGGCAGAACAGGATATTCTTTCCGCTTTTGACGACGCGAACGTTTGCGCGTTGGTAATGAAGGGCACGTCCGTCGCTCGCTATTATCCGTCGCCGAAATACCGTACAATGGGCGACGTCGATATTCTGGTGAAACCGTCCGAGTTTGCCCGTGCTTCCGAACTGATGCTTCAACTCGGTTATTGCGAGATCACCGATGAACAACAAGCAAAAAAAGGACGCCATCATAGCTTCAAAAAGGGTAATATCACGGTTGAACTTCACCGGTATTTTGCCGAGGCGGGAACGGACAAGCAAAACGAAGCACTGGATAAATATTTGCTCGACGATATGTCTTCGGGCCAGCACGCTCCGTCTGAACTGTCTAACGGCCTTTCGGTTATCGAACACGTTGCCCAGCATATTGAAACCGGAATCGGTCTGCGGCATATCGTCGACTGGATGATGTATGTCAATGCCTGCCTTGACGATAATACGTGGAATAATTGCTTTCACGACGCGGCTGCTAAAATCGGTATGGACAAACTCGCGATTACGGTTACGGCAATGTGCCAAAAATATTTGGGACTTCGGAAAGACGGCATAACCTGGTGCGCTTCCGCCGATGAAGCCTTGTGCGACGATTTAATGGAATACGTGCTTGACAGCGGAAATTTCGGTATAAGCAGAGGCAGTTTGTTCTCTTCTACACTTTCGAAATTCCCTCCGCTTTCAAAACCGTTTTCCGCAATTAAATATCTTCAAAAATCCGGCGTTTCTTCCTGGCCTGCGGCAAAAAAACACAAAATCCTCGTACCTTTTGCTTGGATTTATCAGCTAAATCACTATATTAAAACGGCTAAAGAAAACAATATCACGTTATCTAAAATCGGACAAATGAGATCAGAACGTGATACCAGAATCAGATTATTCGAAAATTTAGGTATATCGGTAGAAAATCGTTAAAAAATTATTTCGGAGGTCCCTATGAACTCATCCGCCATAATTCTCTGTGCCGGCAAAGGCACTCGCATGAACGACGATTCGAAGAACAAGGTCTGTTTCGACTGCGCCGGCGTACCCGTCGTGAAGCGAATAATCGAAAATATGCGCCTCGGCGGCGTTTCCCGCTTCGTCGTGGTCATCGGCCACCAGGCGTACAGCGTGATGGATTGCCTCGACGGCGTCGAAGGCGTCGTTTACGCTTACCAAAAGGAGCAAAAAGGTACCGGCCACGCCGCGATGTGCGGGCTGAAAGCCCTTGCGGCAGTGGGTTATTCCGGACCTGTAATAATCTCGATGGGCGACAAGATCATCGCTCCGAACGTTATCTCCGACCTCCTCGCTCACGCCAAAAATTCAAAAGCCGTCTGGGGCGTCCAGCCGCTATGCGCCAACAAAAACGGGGGCAGGGTAGTAACCGAAAACGGCAAACCCTACGGCATTGTCGAATTTGCCGACGCCGCGCTGATGACGCTCGCGGACAAGCAGCCCGAGGGCTATATGCCCGCTCTGTTACAAACCGGCCTTAACCCCTCGAAAGCCGAAAAAGTCTATAAAAAAGCTCTCGCGAAAAAGCCCGAAGGCGAAAAAACGCTCTGCGGAAAATCCTTCAAAGCGGAAGAAATCATCAATTCGAAGTACGCCAATGCCGGTCTTTACTGCTTCGACCTCGAATCCGCGATCTCGACGATAGAAACTATCGGCGCCAATAACGCGCAGGGCGAAATTTACATAACCGACGCGCTCGAGAAGTTCGCTTCCCGCGATGAAGCCGTCATTTACGAGGTCAAAAACCCTGCCGATATGCTGACGTACAGCACTAAGCCAGAGCTTCGCGTGATGAGCCGCCACTTTATGCGTACTGCCTCCGAATTCGTTTCGGATATCGAAAGCGGAAAGCTTGATGCGACGTTTAATGACCTCTACCGCGAAGCCGCCGAAAACCAGAAAACGCGCTATATTTCGCTCTTAAACGCCTTTATCGCGAAGTACGGCGACAAAAAAGTCGTTCTGACCCGCTCTCCCGGACGAATAAATCTTATGGGCCGTCATATCGACCACCGCGGCGGCGGAATAAACGTCATCGCCACCGATAAAGATACCGTTTTCGTTTCCTCTCCGCGCGATGACGACGTAATAAATATCGCGAACCTCAACCCGCAATACCCCGACCGAAGCTTCTCGATTTCCGAATCGCTCGGATGCACAAAGTATAATTCCTGGCTCGATTTTCTTGATGATG
>JAZUJV010000306.1:0-3699 GCA_045642945.1 Eubacteriales bacterium
AGCACTTCGGCACCGAAACCGATCGCGTTGCCGGACATACGCTTCTGAATGATTTTTTCGAGCCCGTCAAAAGCACCGGCACAGATGAACAGAATATCTTTCGTGTTGATCTGAATGAATTCCTGGTTCGGATGCTTTCTGCCGCCGTTGGGAGGAACGTTGGAAACCGTTCCCTCGACGATTTTAAGAAGCGCCTGCTGAACGCCTTCGCCGGATACGTCGCGGGTTATGGAGCGATTTTCGCTCTTACGCGATATCTTATCTATCTCGTCGATATAGATGATGCCTCTTTCGGCTTTTTTAACATCGAAATCCGCCGCCTGTATAAGACGTAACAGGATATTTTCGACGTCTTCGCCGACGTAGCCCGCTTCGGTAAGCGTGGTGGCATCGGCTATCGCAAAGGGGACGTCAAGCATTCTCGCGAGAGTCTGGGCGAGAAGCGTTTTACCCGTACCGGTAGGTCCGAGAAGCAGAACGTTGCATTTGCTCAATTCCACGTCGTCGGAGCTCGTATCGGACTTTTTGGATTTTTTCTCTGTCAGAGAGTTTATACGTTTATAATGGTTATAGATCGCGACGGAAAGAGTTATTTTCGCGTCGTTCTGACCGATAACGTATTTATCGAGTTCGGCTTTTATCTCGGCAGGCTTTGGAAGCTTTATAAGCTTTTCGCCCCCGCTGACGAGTTCAACGTCGGACTCGGACGTATCGAGTGCGCTGTTATAAACGTCGGAAATCTGGCAGCAAAGGTCGATGCAATCATCGCAGAAATCGACGGGGTTACCGTCGATGTTCAGCGTGGTTATATTGCTCGCGGCTCTGCCGCAGAAGTTACAGATTTTTCTGTTATTAGGCATTATAAGTTCCTTTTTTCGAGTACCTGATCGACGATACCGTATTCTTTTGCCTGCAAAGCAGTCATATAGTTATTGCGGTCGGTATCTTTTTCGATAGTTTTAACGTCTTTACCCGTGGCATCGGCAAGGATCTGATTTATCATATTGCGGATACGTTCCATCTCGTTGGCTTCGATTTCGAGATTTGTGGTCTGGTCCTGGAAATGGCCGTTAATAAGCGGTTGGTGGATCATGATTTTCGAATGAGGCAAAGCGATACGCTTTCCCTTCTCGCCGGCGGCGAAAAGAACTGCCGCCATGGAAGCGCACATACCGATACAGATGGTGTTGACGGGGCATCTTATATATTTCATCGTGTCGTATATAGCCATTCCAGCGGTGATAGAACCGCCGGGAGAGTTTATATAGAGAGAAATATCCTTATCGGGATCGCGGCTTTCGAGATAGAGAAGCTGAGCGACGACGAGCGAAGCGACGGTATCGTCTATCGGTTCGCCGATAAAAACGATCCTATCGTTAAGCAGACGCGAAAAGATATCGTAGGAACGCTCCCCGAGGGAGGTTTGTTCCACGACCATCGGAACAAGAGACATAATTATCGCCCTTTCAAATAAATCAGTCGCAGTTGATAACGGCGTTTTCCTTTACGAAATCAACGGCTTTGCGAAGGATGATATCCTCGGAAATCTGTTCTTCGGGGATAGAGGTTTTAACGGTTTCGATATCTACATTATACCCTTCGGCGATCTTTTTATATTCCGCTTCGAGGTCTTTTTTAAGTGCTTTGAGTTTTTCGGTCTTGGCTACTTTGCCGAGAGCGAGACGGGTCTTGACCTGTTTTTCAGCTTCGTCCTTGAACTGTTCGCGAAGCTTTTCCATAGTGAGACCGGTATACTGGAAGTACATTTCAAGGGAGCCGCCCTGAGATTTGAGACGGTATTCGTAATCGCGGACGTAGGAATCGATTTCCTGTTCGATCATGCAGGCGGGAACGTCGACGGTGGTCTTTTCGAGAAGAGCGTCGAGGAGAGCGTGTTCGACTTTATCGTCGGCGGCATGCTCGCGGCGTTCGGTGATTTTTGCTTTGACGTCGGTTTTGTATTCGTCGACGGTATTGAATTCGGAAACATCTTTAACGAATTCGTCGTCAAGTTCGGGAAGCTCTTTGACTTTGAGCTCTTCGATTTTGATTTTGAAAACGGTATCTTTGCCGGCGAGGTCTTCGGCACCGTAATCATCGGGGAATTTGACGTCTATATCAAATTCTTCGCCGACGGAATGACCGACGACTTTTTCCTCAAAACCGGGGATGAAGCTGCCGCTGCCGAGCTCGAGAGGATATTTTTCGCCCTTGCCGCCTTCGAAAGCGACACCGTCAACGAAGCCTTCGAAGTTGATGACAGCGGTATCACCGTTCTGAGCTGCTCTGTCTTCGACGGTGAGCATACGGGAATTACGCTCGCGGACGGTGTCGATCTCTTTAAGGATATCTTCGTCGGTAACTTCGACTTTTTCTTTTTTGACTTCGAGGCCTTTATATTCGGAAACCTCAACGTCGGGTCTTACGTAAACTTCGGCTTTGAGAGTAACGCCTTTATCGTCGATGGAGACGATGTCGAGTTCGGGACGGCTTACGACGTCGAGCTTGGTCTCGGTGAGAGCGTTCGAATACGCTTCGGGAAGAAGATTATCTATCGCTTCATCATAGAAAACGGCAGAGCCGTACATTTTTTCGATGATGTGGCGGGGAGCTTTACCCTTTCTGAATCCGGGAACGTTCATCTTGCCGACGTTTTTGCGGTAAACCTTGGCGGTTTCGGCGTCAAAAACATCTTTGGGGATGACGAACTGAAATTCATATTTGTTCTTTTCGATTTCTTTTGCTTTGATAGCCATTTCGATCCTCCGAAAATATATTATAATACTATTCTATTTTAAGAATTTTTTTCAAAAAGTCAACCTTTTTTGGAAAATAGAGGGCGATATATATAATATTTGTAATGAATTTTGAAATATGGCGCGTTTGATATTGATTTTTAGTGCAAAATTAGTATAATAAGGAGTTAAGAGGTAACGTTTTATGATTGATAACAACGATTTTAATAAATTTGACAGCTCGCTTTCCTATTATTCTTCGGAAAACGCGGCGACGGAATCCGGAACGGCGAAGAAGAAAAAGCTTCGCGGATTGCTTTTGACGAGCGCAGTCGCTTTCGTACTCATCGCGATTTTCGCTTACGCTTTATTTATGCTTCTTTCCTATTCGAAGGAAACGGACGAAAACGCCAGCACTTACGAAGAGATACGCCCGAACCCGAAGGCATACGATTCCGAAGTCGCGCCCGCGACTCCCCTTCCCGAGCCGATGCCGATGTATAACCTTATGCAGACATACAACACGAACGGCAGTTATCCGCAGTATATCGACGACCCCGTTCCCGCGAACGAAGCGCAGAGAAGAAGAAGCTATTATAAGAATTATCTTAATTTCAGAGCAAGCTACGACAACGCTTTCGCATGGGTCTATGTCAGCCATACGAATATGGACTATCCCGTTATGAAGGAGCTTTCGGACGGATTTTATCTCACCCACAACTATAAGGGCGACACTTCCTCGTCGGGCAGCATATTTACGGATATGAGGACAAGCGACGATTATCTTTCGAACAGGAACGTGATAATTCACGGGCACTGTATGAAGAACGGAAGCATGTTCAGAACGCTTAAAACCTTTATGGAAAGCGCGAACAGAAACACGCTCGCGAAGGATATGGTCGTAGAGATTTACAGACCCGAAGGGCTTTATATCTATTCCGTTCTTACGGGCTACCGCGACGAT
>JAZUJV010000307.1:0-5667 GCA_045642945.1 Eubacteriales bacterium
CGGCGTTCTTTTTTTGCATTCAGCATTCAGCATTCAGCGGCGGGAACATTCGCTGACGCGAATGATTTTTTATTATATCCCCGCGAAAGTTTACTTTCGCGGCATTAAAAGCTTTTTTGCTTACTTTTTTCACGTAAAAAGTAAGCTTTTTTCAAAAAGCGGGGCTTTTCGTTTCCTTTTTTCAAAAAGGAAGGGGCTATCTCTTGAAAACGCCGAGGTTTCGTGATACAATATAATGAATATAAATGTTTGGAGAAAACCGAAGTGTATAAATACGTGATATGGGATTTCGACGGAACGGTGTTCGACACCTACCCGCATTCCTCGAAGGTTTTTAAAGAAGAGCTCGAAAAATACGGGATTTATGAGGATTTCGAGACCGTCGATAGTCTGTCGAAGGTCTCGTTCGGACATCTGTGTACCTACCTTCTTAATAAATACCCCGATTTTACCCGCGAAAAATACGCCGCGATAGGGAAGATAAACCGCGAAGACGAGCCCGGTAAGGTGTTTGCGTTCCCCGGCGCGAAGGAGCTTTGCGAGGATATAGTCAAGGCGGGCGGCGAAAACTGGATGTATTCCCACCGCGGCCCGACCGCGAAAACGCTTATGGCGGAAGCGGGAATGCTCGATCTGTTTAAAGATTTCGTCCTTGACGGCGACGGATTCCCGTGGAAACCCGCGCCCCACGCCGTGCTCGCGCTGCTCGAACGGAATAATGCCGATAAAAAAGACGCGATAATGGTCGGCGATAGAGAGATTGACTGCGGAAGCGGCTATAACGCGGGGATAGATTCCTGCCTGTTTATGGCGACGAGCTACGAAAATACGAGATCCAAATATCAGGCGACGAATTTCGATGAACTAAGAAAGATAATTTTCGGCGAGGTGAAATAAATGGAGGAAAAAACTAAACTTACCCCAAAAGAATGGCTCGAAAATATATGGTACCACTATAAATGGCTGATAATCTTCGGCGGATTGCTCGTCGTTTTCCTCGCGATAAGCCTGACGCAGCTGCTTTCTAATAAAGACCCCGACGTGAGCCTGCTTTACGTCGATAAAATGTATTATTCCGACCTCGAAACGGATATAAGAACGACAACGGCGTCGCTTGCCGACGATTATAACGGCGACGGAAAAACCGTCGTCGATATGCTGACGATAACGATAAACGAAGCCACCGACGCTTCCGGCGATCCCATTCATTACGATTTTAATAATACCAACCTCCAAAGGTTCAACGTCGAAATAACCTCGGGCGACGCGACGGTGCTTATACTCGACCCCGAATATTTCGATATCTGCGTCGAAAAAGGGCTGCTCGTAAAGCTTTCCGACGTGATAGACGATGCCTATATGCCGAAAAACGTAATAAACGAATGCGGCGTGAAGGTCTCCGAGCTCGACGCTTTCAAGCTCCCGGGCTTCTGCCGCGTCGAGGAAGACGCGATAATCTGCCTGCGCCGCTTCCCGAAAGAGGGCGAGATAAAATACGGCAGGACCGAAGAGGAATGGAACGGAAATAAAAAAGCGTTCGTAAATATAATAAAATATCGCGCCGAAACCAAACAGACCGAAAATTGACTATTGCAAAGCGTGTAATTTTGTGATACAATAGATAAATGTAAAAATATTCGGAGGATTTTCTTCTATGAGCAACACAGTCAAAACCAAACAGAAAAGAACGATAATCGTCTGCGCGATACTCTGCGTACTTCTTCTCGCGGCGACCGTTCTTCTTATAATCGACAACCTTTCCCATAAGAACGACGTTTACAAACAGTTCGAGGATGCCGATTTCGCCAAAGCCATCGCCGATGCGAAAGAACTTTCAAGCGTCCGCGATCTTAAACAGGAAGATCTCGACAAAGTCGAATCTCTCGTTTATTACTATAACGTCGGCAACGATACGGCGAATAGCTACCAGCTTTACGCTTATCCCGTTATTATGCTCGGTTATAAGAATATGGCCGATAATATCATCAATAACAACGAAGAAGAGCCCAAAGCCGAAGATTACGTTCTCGTCAACTACCAGCTTACCAAAGCTTCCGACCTCAACCTCTTTAAAAATCTTCGCGTGCTCCGCACCTTCGACCTGAGCGAGACCAGCTCGATGCAGGAAAGCTGCTACTATACCCAGATCTACCAGATGTACGGTATGGCGCAGTCTTCTCTCTCCTTCGATACCCTCGTCGCTTCCGCCGCGCTCACCGACCTTAAATCGCTTTCCCAGATAAGCGAGCTTAAGAATCTCGAGCAGCTTTCTCTCGAATATACCGGCATAAAAGACCTTAAAGGTATCGAAAACTTCACCAAACTCACCAAACTCGACGTCGGCTATACCACCGTTACCGACCTCGCTCCCGTCTCCGCGATGACCGGTATCACCGATATCTGCCTCGTCAGCGCGGGCGACAGAACTTCCAAGACTACCGAAACTTCCGAAGCCGAAGGCGAAGAGAAAGAACCCGAACGCGTCGGCCTTACCGATATCTCCGCTCTCGCTTCTCTTACCAAGCTTAAACATCTCAATATCGCCGGCAACGCTATCTCCGACCTCTCCTGCGTCTCCGGTATGACCGAGCTCGTAAGCGTCAACGCCGTACAGAACAATATCGAAAATATCGACGGCCTTAAAAACGCCAAGAACCTCGAAACTCTCTATATCGGCGAAAACAAAGTCAAAGATGTTTCCGTTCTCGAAAACTGCACCGCTCTCAAGAGCTTCAACGCCTACGGCAACGATATCACCGATATCTCCGCCCTCGGCAAATGCGTAAAACTCGAGGATATCACCGTTTACGAAAACGAAATCGAAAATATCGGCGACCTCTCCGCTCTTAAAGCGCTCACCAATTTCTCCGCTTATACCAATAAGATAAAAGATATCTCCTCTCTCGGCGGCTGCGAAAAGCTCGAGACCATAAGCGCTTACGATAACGAGCTCGAGACTCTCGGCGACCTTTCCGCCCTCGATGCTCTTACCGCTATCTCTATCTATGAAAATAACCTCACCGATATAAACGGTCTTAACGGCTGCGAAAAACTCGAAACTCTCGACGCCAACACCAACCACCTTACCGGCGAGCTTGACCTCTCCGAGTGCAAAGCGCTCACCTCTATCAACGTCAGCGAAAACGTCGACCACGAATCCGAAGCGGTAGAAACCGAAGATAAGACCGAAACCGAAGCCGAGGATAAGACCGAAGCCGAAGGCGAAGGTGAAGGCGAAGAAGAGAATCCCGAAGAGCCCGAAGAACCCGCTAAAGCAGGTCTCACCGCCATAAAGATTGCCGGACTTGAAAACCTCACTTCTCTTAACGCTAAATGCAACAACCTCGTCGCCGTTCCCGACCTTACCGGCTGCGCCAAACTCACCAGCATCTATCTCAACGATAACGCTATAACCGACGCTTCCGCGATAGTAACCGGCGAAGCCCTTACCTCCGCCGACCTTACCGGAAACGAGCTTACCACGTTCCCCGAGCTTCCCGAAACCACCAAGCTTACCGCTCTTACTCTTACGAATAACAAACTCGAAAACGTCGATTGGATAATCAACGCGAAGAGCCTCGCAAACCTCGACCTTTCGAATAACCCGATAACCACCTTGAAGCCCATCGCCGATAACTTCTCCAAAGATTCCAGCCTCGCTATCAAGCTCATCGGCTGCAAAGTTCCCGAAGAAGAAATCGTCGGTATGAAGAAAGCCTTCGAGGGTATGGTCATCACCACCACCGAAGAAGAAGACAAATAAACAAAAACAAATAACGGGCTGCTGCGACAAGCGGCAGCCCGTTTGATTTATAAAACGAGGTGAATTTCAATGCCCGATATGCTCGTAAAACTCTATGAACTCCCCGATTCCAAGCCTCTTTATAATAAACTCGAGGCGCAGGGAATAAGAATAATAAGACCTATGACGCCGAATAAAACCAAAGTCGTCGAGTGGGTGCGCGAATACTTCCACGATGGCTGGGCTGACGAGATATCCGCGGCGTTCACCCGCCACCCCGTCGGCTGCTTCATCGCCTACGACGTGAATAACAAAAAAATTCTCGGCTTCGGCGGCTACGATTGCACCTATAAAGCGTTTTTCGGGCCCACGGGCGTCGACCCCGCCGAAAGAAAACGCGGTATAGGCGGCGCGATACTGCTTCGCTGTATGGAGGCGATGCGCGACGAGGGCTACGCTTACGCGATAATCGGAAGCGCGGGCCCCACCGACTACTATAAAAAAGTCGTCGGCGCCGAAATAATCGAGGGCAGCATCCCCGGTATATATAAAGATTTGATATAAGATATAAGAAGGATATAACGATGAAAAAACTAAAAGCCGGAATAATCGGCGCTACCGGAATGGTAGGCCAGCGCTTTATAACGCTTATCGAAAACCACCCCTACTTCGAGCTCGCCTGCCTCGCCGCAAGCCCCTCCTCTGCGGGTAAACCCTACGGCGAAGCCGTAAAAAGCCGCTGGAAGATGAAAACCCCGCTCTCCGACGCCGTCGCCGCTATGCCCGTCTATAACGCGATGGACGTCGAGGCCGTAAAAGCGCAGGTCGACTTCGTCTTCTGCGCCGTTAATATGCCGAAGGACGAAACGAAGGCGATAGAAGAGATGTACGCGAAAGCCGAAGTCCCCGTCGTCTCGAATAACTCCGCCAACCGCTGGACGGAAGACGTCCCGATGCTTATTCCCGAGATAAACGCCGACCATACTTCTGTAATCGAAGCGCAGAAAAAACGCCTCGGCACGAAAAAAGGCTTTATCGCCGTAAAACCCAACTGCTCTATCCAAAGCTACGTTCCCGCCCTCGAGCCGCTTCGTAAATACGGTATAAAAGCCGTCAACGTCGTAACCTTCCAGGCTATCTCCGGCGCGGGCAAAACCTTCGATACCTTCCCCGAAATAGTCGATAACGTAATCCCCTTTATCGGCGGCGAAGAAGAAAAGAGCGAAAAAGAGCCGCTTAAGATCTGGGGCAAAATCGTCGACGGAAAGATAGAAAAAGCGTCTTCCCCCGTTATCTCCGCCCAGTGTATCCGCGTTCCCGCCTCCGACGGCCACCTCGCCGCCGTCTCGGTAAGCTTCGATAATAAACCTTCGGTAGAAGAAATCAAAAAAGCGTGGGCTGAATACGTCGGAACGGCTCAAAAGCTCGCCCTTCCTCACGCCCCCGAGAAATTCCTGACCTATTTCGAAGAGGATAACCGCCCCCAGACAAACCTCGACCGCGACCTCTACGGCGGTATGGGAATCTCGATCGGCAGACTCCGCGAAGATACGATCTTCGATTATAAATTCGTCTGCCTGTCCCATAATACGCTGCGCGGCGCCGCCGGCGGAGCCGTACTCTGCGCCGAACTCCTCTATAAACAAGGTTACTTATATTAAAAATCAAAATTGCCGTGCGATGATGCTACGAGTCGATAAGGCAGTAATATGAACGTGAGTTACGTATGTCAAGATTAGATTTATTCTGAATAGATTGATAAACCAAAACGTAAGAAGGTAAATCGGAAATGAAAAAGAAAATGATAATTGTAATATCCGGCATAATAGTTACTGTTATGTTAATAGCTATTGGCAAATTCTGTTACGGAATTTATTACAAAAACTTAGTAGAGTCCGGATATCAAAGCCAAATAAATTCTGCAA
>JAZUJV010000308.1:0-10055 GCA_045642945.1 Eubacteriales bacterium
CCCGATTTCGAACTCGTTGCAGTTGAAGCTTCCGATATAATTACCAACTCTCTCGCTACCAGCCAGGGTGATAACAATTATTCGGCTCCTTCCAACTGGTGGGACTGATCGTTAATTAACGATATTAAAAGACCGCGGATTTTCCGCGGTCTTTTTTTAGGATCAGACCGAGAAAAACAAAGTTATTTTTGACGAAAAACGAGCGTCGGCGTAGTGATCTACGACAGTCGAAGTTTTTCGTCAAAGCTCTTGAAAATACAAAAAATCACATTCCACTTATTCAAAAAACTTGCTTTTGCATAATGCGGCGGCGGGTTTCTTTTTTATATTTATTTCAAGAGCGTAAAGAACGAGTTTTTCCGCGGTCTTTTTTTATTCAATCCGTTGACACTTTTGCGTTGCCGTGTTATAATAATACGGATATTTAAAAATGGGGAAATATATAATGCGAAATTCCGAAAATCATTTTTCCGATGCCGAAAGCGGGCTCTTTGTCGGCAGAAACGCCGTTACCGAGCTTTTGCGCTCGACTCGAAGCGTCGATAGGATCTATATACAGAAAAACCGTGCCGAAGGGCCGCTGAACGTTATCGTCGCCCTCGCCGCCGAACGCGGCGTTCCGCTCGTCGATACCGATATAAGAAAGCTCGATTCTATGGCACAGGGAGCTGTCCACCAGGGCGTTATCGCCGTCGCCGCCGAGACGGATTATCTCTCGGTCGAAGAGCTTTTAAAGCTTACCGAGTCAAAAGGCGAGACTCCGTTTTTCCTTATATGCGATTCCGTCAACGATCCCCATAACCTCGGCGCGCTGATACGAAGCGCCAACTGCGCGGGTGTCAACGGCGTCATAATACCCAAGCGCCGTGCCGTCGGCGTCAACGGTACCGTTGCCAAATCCAGCGCCGGCGCCGTCTTCTCGATGCCTATCGCCCGTGTTTCGAATTTACTTTCCGCCGTCCGCTGTTTAAAAGAAAACGGCGTCTGGGTCTGGGCTGTCGAGGCAGGCGGTAAACCCTATTACGATTATGATTATACCGGAAAATGCGCGCTCATCCTCGGAAGTGAGGGCGAGGGCGTCTCGAGTATATTAAAAAAAGAAAGCGATTTCATCGCCGGTATCCCGATGTACGGCAGCGTGAACTCGCTTAACGTCTCCGCCGCAGGCGCGATAGTCATGTTCGAAGCCGCCCGTCGGCGTAATAATGGGAAAGCAGGTGAAGCTTGATGCCCGATTCCAAAAAAACAAGAACGGATATCCTCGAACTTCTGCGCGAAGCCGAAGCCGAGAATAACAAAGCCGCGAACATAGATAAAACTTCCCGCGATCCCGAGATCGAAAAGACGATAATCGTCGACGAAAACGAGCCGAAGAAGAAAAAAACGAAGGTTACCAAGCGTATCAACGCCGAGACCGCCGAGCTTATTGATAAATACAGCACCTTCGACGGCGAAAAACCTTTAAGCGATACCCAGAAGCTTCGCGAAAAGCTCGCCCGCCAGAACGATTCCGAAGAACTTCTCGGATACCTCGGCGAAGAACAGAAATCGGGTAAAAGCGAGCGCGTCGAAAAGCTTTACGCGATGATAAACGACGCGAAAACGCGCACCCTTTCCGACCTTGAAAAAAAGCCGCCCGCTTCTATCGAGCAAACCCGATTCACCGACGAAGCCGACGTCGAAATAACCAAACCCGAGGATTATAAACAGGAGCAGATGTTCAACCTCGGCGATACTCTCCGCTTCGATAACGCCGCTCCCGCCGCCACCGCAAGCTACGATTCCGATTACGAAAAACTTGCCGAAAAGGTCGTTTCCTCCAATATCCCCTTCGAGGATGAGGACGAGGCACAGATAAAATTCATCTCCGACGACCAACCCACGATAATCGGCGAGCCGATCGACGATACCGAAAAAAATCTCCGTCTCGCCTTCGAGATGATGGAGGATGAGGACGGCGAGCTTGAAAAGCTTGCTATCCGAAACAAAGAAAAACGCCAAAAAGACGCCGCCGAACGAAAACCCGGCGCCGATGAATATACCACGCGCGAGCGCAATGCCGAATTTGCCCGCAAATTCAAAAAGAAAATGAAATCCGATCTGCGAAAAGCGGTCCTTGTCTTCCTGCTTCTGCTCGGAATACTCTTTTTAGAGCTCGCCACGAAGGACAGCGCCTTCCATTCCGACTTCATAAAGCAGGGCAAATACGGGATACTCTATATACTAATCGACCTCCAGCTGCTCTTCTTTATCGCGCTGCTGCTGCTCGAAAAGTTCCGCTCGGGCTTAAAAGGACTGTTTACCTTCAAACTCAATACCGACAGCCTTCTTGCCGTAACGGTGCTCGTCTCCGCGGCGTATTCGATAGTTCTGCTGCTTTGCGACCCGCAATCCGCCGACCTAAAACTATATAATCTTCCCGCCGCGTTCGCCGCGTTCTGCTCGGCTGTTTCGTCTTATCTCAATTCGAAAAAAGATTATCGGTGCTTCCGCGCCGTCGCCTCGAAGAGAAGCAAATACGTCGCTTGCAAAGTCTCGGGAAAAGGCGGCGAAGCCGATGAATTCTATAAATATCTCTTCGATGACAGCGAGATATATACCGTAAGAAAAGCCGATTTCGTCGATAATTTCGTCGAACGTACCGAAAGAAGAAGCAGCTTTGACGATATCCTTAATTTCGTCGTGCCGATAATCTTCGGCGCGGGCGTCATCCTCTTCGGCGTGATGCTTTATCTTAAAAAAGACCTCGTGCCCGCCTACGCCGCTTTCTCGGTGCTTATCGCCGCGAGCGTCCCCGCGACCGCGTTCTTCAACTCCGTGCTCCCGATAGTATCCGCCAACCGTATCGGCAAAAAACATTCCACCGCTTTCGTCGGAAGCGCCGTTACCGAGGAATATTCCTCCGCTTCCGTCCTTTCCTTCGCCGATACCGAGGTCTATCCCGCGAGCCTCGTTAAGATCACCAACATCCGTCTTTACGGCGAAAACCGTATAGATACCGTTATAACCGAGCTTGCTTCCGCTTTCGATTATCTCGGCGGCCCGCTCAAAAAAGTCCTCGCTTCCACCGTCAGCGACAACGTCAGAAAACCGAATATCATCAGAATAATCGAAAATTCGGGCGACGGATTATGTATCGCGATGGACGGAAAAAACTATTTCCTCGGCAAACGCTCCTATATCCGCCGCTACCGCTTCGAATGTCCCGTCGACGATGGCGACGACGCCTACGAAAACAGCGTCGGCTCGGTGATGTACGTCGTGATAGACGAAAAGATCGCCGCGAAGCTCTATATAAAATATTCCGTCAACCCGCTTTTCGACGGATTGCTCAAAGATATGTATAAAGCGGGCCTGTGCCTCGGTATAAAAACTCTTGACCCGAATATTTCGAGCGAGCTCGTCGATTCCGGCATAAACTTCAAAAAGTGTCCGATAGCCGTTTTGCGCGGTATCGGCCCTGCCGACGTCGTCGGGGAAGTGGAAAGAGCCGACAGCGGCATAGTCTGTAACTCCACGCTCCATAATTTCCTTAAAATGTTCGCCCTCTGCGACAAAGCGAGAAACGTTACGAAAAGCAACGTCGTCATCAGCGTCATAAGCGTTTTTCTGTCTTTCGTCGCCGTCGCGTTCCTCGCCGTAACAGGCGATCTCGGTGCGATAACGTCTTTGCACGCCGTCGCGTTCCAGCTTTTCTGGATGCTTCCCGTCTGCATAACGTCGTTTTTGCTTAAATAATATTGCGTATCGGTAAATTATTCGCAATTTTGCACGAAAATTGCAAATTTCCCACTTGATTATTTACTATGCGTGATATATAATAAATAATAATGTACGATAATTTTTTGGAGGAAACACAAATGGCAAAATTCGCGTCTTCTCAAATCAGAAATATAGCGCTCATCGGTCATAGCGGCGACGGTAAAACTTCTTTCGCCGAAGCTATGCTCTATCTCGCAAAAGTTACCGACCGTCTCGGTAAACCCGCCGACGGCAACACCGTCTGCGACTTCGATCCCGAAGAGATCAAAAGAGGTTATTCTATCAGCACCGCCCTTGCTAACCTCGAATGGAAGGGCAAAAAGATAAATATACTCGACACCCCGGGTATGTTCGACTTTGCCGGAGAAGTTAAAGAAGCCGTCTCCGTCGCCGCAAGCTGCGTTATCGTAGTCGATGCGAAGAGCGGATGCAAAGTCGGCACCGAGCTTGCGTGGAACTATTCCGGCAGCAAGCCCAAGGCTTTCTTCGTCAACAAGGTCGACGATGAAAACTCCAATTTCGAAAATACTTATAACGGCTTGCGCGAAGCTTTCGGCTCCACCGTCTGCCCCGTTCTCGTTCCCTTCGGCGAAGGCTCGGGCAACGTCGGCTTCTACGATCTTATCACCGACGAAGCCTTCACCTGCGACGCCAAAGGCGAAAAGGTCGCCGCCGCTCTTCCCGACAGCTTCAAAGCCAAAATAGAAGAATACAAAAAGTCCCTCGACGAAGCCCTCGCCGCTACCAGCGAAGAGCTTATGGAAAAGGTACTTATCCTCGAAGAGCCGCTTACTCAGGAAGAAAAACATCAGGCTCTCAATACCGGTCTCGTCAGCGGTGATATAGCTCCCGTGTTCTGCGGCTCCGCTATCAAGCTCGCCGGTATCAAATACTTCCTCGATATCGCCGCCGCCGCTTTCGTTTCTCCGCTCGATGCCCTCAAAGGCGCCGACGCCAACGGCGAAACCTCTCTCTTCGTATTCAAGACCCTTGCCGATAACTTCGGTAAAAAGGTATTCTTCAAGGTTATGAACGGCACCCTCAAAAAAGACGCCGTCCTCAATAACATCACCTCCGGCCAGCAGGAAAAGATCGCGCGTATCTGCGTCTGCGCCGGTAAGAAAGAAGCCGAAGTCGACGAACTCGAAGTCGGCGATATCGGCTACACCGTCAAACTCATCAACACCAACGTCAACGATACTCTCGTCGCGGGCGCGACCGGAAATGAATTCCCGAAGATCGAATTCCCCGTTCCTTATTTCACCCGCGCCATCAAAGCGCTTTCCAAAAACGACGAAGACAAGATCTCCGGCGGCATAGCAAAGCTCATCGACGAAGACCCGACGCTTCGCTACTTCAACAACTCCGAAACCAAAGAAATGACGGTTTCCGGTCTCGGCGATATCCACCTAGACGTTATGTCCTCCAAACTTAAATCCCGTTACGGCACGGGCGTCGAACTCGTTACTCCGAAGATCGCTTACCGCGAAACGATCAAAAAATCGGTTCAGGTACAGGGCAAACATAAAAAACAGTCCGGCGGTTCCGGTCAGTACGGCGACGTTTGGATAACCTTCAAGCCCGGCGAAGAAGACGGCCTCACCTTCACCCAGAGCGTCGTCGGCGGCTCGGTCCCGAAGAACTTCTATCCCGCCGTTGAAAAAGGCTTGCTCGAAGCTATGCAGCGCGGTATCCTCGCCGGATTCCCCGTTGTCAACCTCGCTGCCGACCTTTACGACGGTTCCTACCACCCCGTTGACTCGAACGAAATTTCCTTCAAACTTGCTGCAATTCTCGCTTATAAAGAAGGTCTCCCGAAGGCTAACCCCGTTATACTCGAGCCCGTCGGATACCTCAAATGCCTCATCCCGACTTCCTACTCCGGCGATATCATGGGCGATGTCAGCAAACGCCGCGGCAGAATTATGGGTATGAGCGAAAGCGAACGTAAAGGCTATACCGTCATCGAGGCCGAGATCCCTTCCGCCGAAATGACAGAATACGCCATCCAGCTTCGTGCTATGACTCAGGGACGCGGCAGTTACACCTTCGATTTCGTAAGATACGAAGAAGCTCCCGGCGAAGTTGCCCAGAAGGTCATCGCCGACGCCAAGAAGAACGAAGAAGAATAATCCTTCGTTTCCCGCGCTTCCCCCAAAGGCAAATACAAAATGCGAGGTATGTTTATGAACGTTAAAATGTTACGCCGCGCTGCCGCGATGCTGCTTCTCGTGATGCTCGTTTCGGCAACGATGTGCGCCTGCGTCAATACGGATGACGGCACCGACCTTATCGACGAATATTCCGTCGACCTTACCGTTTCTTCGAAGGCCATCGAAGAAAGCGTCGACGATATTTCCACCGAAGAAGGCCATACCGAAGCCCCGACGGTCGAACAGCTCGAAAACGTTACTCCCGATACCGTTGCCATCTGCGGCAAATGCGAAGAGGGCGCGACGATAAGAGTTACCGGCGGCGAAGAAGACGTCGAAACGACGGCTATAGGCGATTATTATATCATCTGCACCAAGCTCAAATATAGTAATAACCTTCTTAAAATCACCGCTCAGGTCGAAGGCAAAGAGATTTCCGCCGAGCGCGAGTTCGTCGCTTCCTATCAGGCTACCGCCGATAAACGTCTCGACGGCAACAGCGTTTCCGTCGGCGTCGGCTCCCGCCTCTATTTCGACAAAATGGTCGAGGATATGTCCGGCGATAACCTCTATACCGCTTCTCAGCTTAACACTATCCGCGATTACGTCGCCGATACCGTTACCGGTTATTATAACGACCGTGCGGGCGGACAGAAAGCCGAACTCATCTACGTTCTCCTTCCCGACGTTACGACGATCTATCCCGAGATAGTCCCCGAAGGCGTCGTCGGTGATACCAACACCACCATCTACGACCAGATTTTGGGCACTCTTAAACAGACCCGCGCAACCGTCGTCGATCTCCGCGAAACCTTTATGGCGCTTAAAGAAGACGAACAGACTGCCGAAAACGGCGGTATTTACCGCATAACCGACAGCGCACTTACCAATTACGGCGCATATATCGCTTATTCCGAGATCCAGAAAGTCATCGAAAAAAACTTCCCCGACGCGAAAGCAAGAACGATGGACGAATTCGACTGGAAAGAAGTCAAAGCGAAAGGCGGCAACCTCGTCAACTTCCGTGAACTTGATAAAGATATCATCACCGAGGATATAATCGTTGCCACCCCGAAATTCTCCTTTAACTACGGCACAAACGGCGCCGGCACCAGCTCGCTTTCCGCGCTCCGTAAATACGTCGATAAGGATAACGCCGACTATAACTTCTTTACCACGGTCGATAATAACGATAACATCAACGGCATCGCCGAAAGATGGCTCGTCGATACCGCACGTAAAGACAGCGTCAATCTCCCCAATACCCTTATCTATCACGATTACGGCGCTCTCTCCTTCCTCGATCTCCTTATCGAGCGTACCGAGAAATCCATGATAGCCAAGTCCGAAGACTTCGCCGTCAACCTTTCCAATACTCTTCAGTATGCCGCCGACGGTAAAAACGTTGTCGACTATATAATCGTCATAGTTTCCGAAGAGAATATGGATAATGCGTTCTCCCTCGCGTTCGCAGGCTAAAAACGATAACAAAAAAGCAACCGTTGAGGTTGCTTTTTTTGTTAAGATATAAATTTGCCTGCGGCAAATGATATAAGAGATAAGTTTGCTTCGCAAACGATATAAGACCGCTTCGCGGTCGTTAAGGAATAATTTTTTTATTGTATTTCTTCCTTTTCTCGAAAAGGAAGAATAAAAACAACTTTAACGCGCAAAATAAGGTTAAAATACGTTAAGGAGCAAAATAAATGAAAACAACGGGCATAGTCCGAAGGATAGACGACCTCGGGCGGATAGTGATACCGAAAGAGATAAGGCGAACGATGCGGATAAGGGAAGGGACGCCGCTTGAAATATATACCGACGGCGGCGCGGTGATGTTCAAAAAATATTCGCCGGTCGGCGAGCTGTCGGACTTCACGGCGGAATACGCCGAAGCGGTTTATAAGTCGGGCGGAGTGCCGGTGGCGATATGCGATACGGATAGCGTGGTCGCCGTCGCGGGCGTGTCTAAAAAGGAATACGTCGAAAAACCGATATCCGGAAAACTGGCGGCGCTGATGTCGTCGAGAAAAAGCTATTCCGCGGCGGATGGCGACGAAACGGCGCTGACCGACGGCGGAACGGGCGTGTCGTATTTCTCGCCGATAATAAGCGAGGGCAACGTGATAGGCGGGATAATGTCTTTAAAGGTCGGCGACAGAGCGGCGGATAATATAGAAAAGAAACTCGTCGACGCCGGAGCGTATTTTATATCCTCGCAGTCGGAAATATAGAAACAAAAAGGACGTATTCACATACGCCCTTGTTTTTTATGCGTTTTTTCGCGAAAGTTTACTTCCGCGCATTATAAAGCTTTTTGGCACACCTTTTTCTCGAAAAAGGTGTGAACTAAATTTAAAACAGCTTCGCGATAAGCTGAACGGCGATGCCAAAGCCCGCGCCGAGGAGATAGAGAAGGGAAGCGATCTTAACGTTTTCTTTGACGTTCTTGTTGAAGCGGAAGAGCATAAGAAGCCCGACGCCCGCGCCCGTGCCAAGTCCCGCGATGACAGAACCGAGCGAAACGTAACCCTCGACGTACATGGTCGCGAGGATGACGGACGGCGCGCAGTTCGGAATAAGCCCGATAAGCGCCGTGAGGAGCGGCTGAAAGACGCTGTCGGTCAGCATAAATTCGCGTAAACTGTCCTCGGTTATCCAATAGATAAGAAGCCCAAGTATAATGTTCGCGATGAGAACGAAAATAAAGGTCTCCGCCGTGCGTTTTAATGTGCAAACCGCTATGTCTTTCGCGCCGTGGTGGTGGCAGCAATGGTCGTGATCGTCGTGCTCGACGTGCTCGTGCTTGTGCTCTTCGTGCTCTTTGCGGTGCCTGATAAGAAGCTTGTTGCCGATGAGCGCGTCGATGATCAAGCCCGATATAGTCGCGATAACGAGCTTGATGCCCATGATGATAAAAACGTCAAGAATTTTGTCGGGATGCCCGAGCATAACGAGGAACGCTTCGTCCGATGTGGAAAGAAAGATAGCGATAAGCGTGCCGACGGTGATGATATGCTCGGAATAGAAGTTCGCCCCGATAACGGAAAATCCGCATTGAGGAATGAGCCCGAGCAGCGAGCCCCATATAGGCCCCGTCTTTCCCGCCTTCTCGATGGCGCGCTCGGTCTTTTCGCCGACACGGCTTTCCAGAATCTCGAGCAGCGCGAAGGCGACGATAAGAATGGGCAAAATTTTCAAAGAATCAATAAGCGCTTCAAGTAAAGTATCTAACATCTGTCTGCCTTAAAAAAATAAATTTACCCGAATATTATAAACGGCGGCGATATATTTTGTCAAGTTTTATTTTTTGTGTTGAAAATCATTTTACGCGCGCTATAATGTTATTAGACGGAGGTGCTTGAAATGAACGAAATCGAAAAGCTTAAAGAGATAATTGAAAATTCCGATAATATCGTGTTCTTCGGCGGCGCGGGCGTCTCGACGGAGAGCGGGATCCCCGATTTTCGCTCGACCGACGGGCTCTATCACCAAAAATTCGACTACCCGCCCGAGACGATACTTTCCGACGACTTTTTCTATGATAAAACCGAATATTTTTATAATTTCTACCGCGAAAAGCTGATAGCGAAAGGCGTGATGCCGAATAAAGCGCATATCGCCCTCGCGAAGCTCGAGGGAATGGGCAAATTAAAGGCGATAGTAACCCAGAATATCGACGGCCTGCATCAGCTCGCGGGCAGTAAAACCGTCTATGAGCTCCACGGCTCGACGAAAAGGAACTATTGCAGAAGGTGTAAAAAGTTCTACGACGAGGATTTTATATATAATTCCGTCGGCGTGCCGAGATGCGAATGCGGCGGCGTAATAAAGCCCGACGTGGTGCTTTACGGCGAACAGCTCGACGCGCAAACGATAGAAAATTCGGTCAGAGCGATAGCCGAAGCGGACACTTTGATAGTCGCCGGTACCTCATTAACCGTCTACCCCGCCGCGGGGCTCGTCTCATATTTCCGCGGTAAACACCTCGTACTTATCAACCGCGATTCCACCCCGCTCGACAGCGCGTGCGAGCTCGTCATCCATAATAAAGTGGGTGAGGTCCTTGCCTCGGCGGTTGAAGGTTAAAAGAGATAAGTTCGCTTCGCGAACGATATGAGAGATAAACTCGGCTTCGCC
>JAZUJV010000309.1:0-1711 GCA_045642945.1 Eubacteriales bacterium
TTGAAAATTCATTTCGTCGCAGAATAATATGCAATTATGCACACAAATATACATTATGTATTTTAATCCAAATTCAAACGCTTGTCAAGATACCTTCGACCCTTGACAAATCCGAAAGAAAGTCTTATACTTAATATGAAATATTATGTTATTAGAGGTGCTTTAAAAATGAGTATTCTTGTTACCGGCGGGACGGGCTTCATCGGCTCGCATACCTGCGTTACGCTTATCGAAAAAGGGCTCGACATCGTCGTTATGGATAACTTCGCGAACTCCAAGCCCGCCGTTCTCGATTATATAAAAGAGATCTGCGGCGTCCGTCCGAAGTTCTATGAATGCGATCTTCTCGACCGCGAGGGCGTCAAAAAGATTTTCGATGAAAATAATATCGACACGGTCATCCATTTCGCGGGCTTAAAAGCCGTCGGCGAATCGGTACAGAAGCCGCTTGAATACTACCGCAACAATATCGAAGGAACCTTGAATCTCGTCGAGGAGATGCGCGCCCATAACTGCTTCAACCTCATCTTCTCCTCCAGCGCCACCGTTTACGGAAAGCCCGAAAGCGTTCCGATACGTGAGGATTTCGCGATAGGCGGCACGACCAACCCCTACGGCACGACCAAATATTTCATCGAGCGCATCCTTTCCGACCTCTGCGTCGCCGACGACAGATTTTCTATTGTTCTGCTTCGCTACTTTAATCCGATAGGCGCTCACGAATCGGGACTTATCGGCGACGACCCCAACGGTATTCCGAACAACCTTATGCCCTACGTTACCCGCGTCGCCAAAGGCCAGCTCGACAAATTAGGCGTTTTCGGCAACGATTACGATACCAAAGACGGCACCGGCGTCCGCGATTATATCCACGTTCTCGACCTTGCCGAGGGCCATTACGCCGCGATGAAAGCGCTTAAAGAAAAAGGCGTCCATATCTATAATCTCGGCACGGGAACAGGCTATTCCGTCCTCGATATCGTCAACACCTTCGAGCGCGTTACCGGCGTCAAAGTCCCCTACGAGATAGCCCCGCGCAGAAGCGGCGATATCGCCGAATGCTACGCCGACGCTTCCAAAGCCGAAAGAGAACTCGGCTGGAAAGCCAAACGCGGGCTCGACGAAATGTGTAAATCTGCTTGGAACTTCGAGTCCAAACATCGCTGACGCTCTCCCCACGAAAAAAACGTATTTTATTGTATAACCAGCCTTAATTCCATTTAACCACACCCACCCGACAGGAGTTTTCATACCTTGCTTCGAAACTTTTTCAAAGGCCGTTACGGCGTCGACCAATTCGGCGTCGCGTTAATAATCTATTCCCTCGTTTTCGGCTTCGCGTCGATGTTTTTTCCGCGCGTGCCGTCGCTTTGCCTCGCGGGCGTCCAGCTCTTGCTGCTCGTCCTTTTCGCGCTTCGCGCCATGTCGAAAAATTTTTCCCGCCGAAGAAGCGAAAACGAAAAATATCTCCGTTTCCATTTAAAAGTCAAAAAATTTCTCCGCCCCGTCTCCGCGTTTTTTAAAAATACGTTCAAAAAATTCAAAGCGTTTTTAAACCGCGTGAAGGACAAAGACCATAAATATTTTAAATGCAAACGCTGCGGCGCCATGCTTCGCGTGCCGAAGGGCAGGGGAGTCATAACAATAACCTGCCCGAAATGCGGCAACAAGTTCGACAAAAAATCGTGATTTTGTAATCCCCCGCGAAAAA
>JAZUJV010000310.1:0-4589 GCA_045642945.1 Eubacteriales bacterium
GGCGCCGAACATAAAAATTCTGCCGTCCTGTATCGAATCGCCGGAGAAGAGCGTTTTCGTGTTCACGTCGAGTATCGCGACGCTTCCTTTCGTGTGTCCGGCGAGGTCGATTATTTTAAGTTTTCTGTCGCCGAGGTCGAGTACGTCGCCGTCTTTTATCGGGTCGCACTTCCCTTTTCCGCCGTTTTTCATATAATATTCGTAGTCGCTTTCGGTCATATAAAAGCTTTCGAAGGCGGCGTTACCCGAAACGTGGTCGGGATCGGAATGGGTATTGACGAGCGAGAGCGGAAGGTTTGTCAATCCTTCGGCAATTTCCTTCGCGTTCGGCGTATTCATTCCCGAATCGATAAGAATTGCTTTTTCGTTACCGATAAGCAGAAAGAAGCGGACGCCGGAATCTTCGATTCGGTAGGTATTATCGAAAAGTTTGAAAATTTCTGCCATAAGTGCCTCTTTTATTTTAAAAGTTCGGTTTTATTCATTATAGCACGGCGATTTTCGGTTTTCAATATTGAAAATCAAAAGAAAATATGGTATTATAGCGGCAGAAAAATATTTTCGGAGGACAGATATGAAGGTTTCGACAGAGATAAATTCGCTTTCGAGAAAAATCGGCGAGGCGAAAGCAATAGAGATGTACGCGAAGGCGGGGTTTGACGCCTATGACCTTTCGACGTCGGGGATGGTAAGGTTCGATTGGGCGAACAATAAGCTTCTTGAAAACGATCATCCTTTTATGGGGAACGAATACGTAAAATATATGAAAGAGCTTAAAAACGTGGCGGACGGCTGCGGGATAATATGCAACCAGTCGCACGCGCCTTTCCCGACGAGATGCAAGGCGATAAGAGACCTTTTCAAGAGGGCTATCGAATGTACTGCTATCGTCGGCGGGAAAATTTGTATCGTTCATCCCGACAACGACAAGAGCGCCGAGGAGAACGCGGAGATGTATTATTCGCTTCTTCCCTTCGCGAAGGAACACGGCGTGAAGATCGCCACCGAGAATATGTGGAACTGGAACAGCGCGGAAAACCACGCGGCGAAGGCGGCTTGTTCGGACGAGGAAAGCTTTATAAAGCACGTCGACACCGTCGGCGACGAATATTTGGTCGGCTGTCTCGACATCGGGCACGCCGAGATGGCGGGGCTCAACACGAGCGCCGTCAAAATGATTTACGCGCTCGGGGACAGGATAGAGGCTTTGCACATCCACGACAACGACAAGAGAAACGACTCGCACCAGATACCTTTTTCGATGAACATTGAATTTTCGCCTATCGTAAAAGCGTTAAAGGACATAGGATATAAGGGTTATTTTACGCTTGAATGCGACGCGTATCTCGGAAAATTCGGCGGTGAGCTTGAAGACGGCGTGAAAAATCTTTATAACGCCGTTCGCAGACTCGCGGACGAATTCGAAGCACTCTAATATAAATCGGCGGGGGACGGACTGATGACTTTTAAAAAGCTTTTAGCGGCGTTCGTCGCCGTTTTAATACTTTTATCTATTGTTTCCTGCGAAAATCAAAACGAAGCTTCGGAAACAAGCGAAGTCGAGGCGACGTCGGCGGAAGCAAGCGAAACCGAGACTACGTCGGAAGAGGTCAGCGAAATCGAAACGACCTCGGAAGAGGTCAGCGAAGCAGAAGGATTTACGACGCCGGAGTACGACCCGAAATTGCTCGACGGGAAGGCGAAAGAATATCTCGGGGAGCTTTTACCGCTTTATGAGAAATGTATCGATGCGATAGTAAATTACGAGCCGACGGTAAGCGGGTTTGATTCCGACGACGATTTCGAGAAGGTATGGAGAGTTATCTGTATCGCGTTCTACCCGACGAGTGCGCTTATCGAGACCTTCGCGGACACGAGCGAGCCGTATGAATTCGACGGAAAAAGCGCTACGTTTCATTTTAAAAATAAGGACAAAGCGAGCCACATTGAAGCGTATAACGCTTTTAAAGACGTTATCGACGCGGGGCTTTCGCGCATAAATGAAGGCGACGGCGAATGGGCGAAGGCGGCGAGGTTATACCGCTTCGCGCACGGAGCGATGCAATACGGCTACGGCTCGGCGAACATATACGAATGTGTCACGAATCGGCGCGGGATATGCGGAGATTACGCCGAATATCTCTCGTTACTCGCGAGGAACGCGGGGTTTGAGACATATATCTGCGGCGAAGTCGGGATCGAAGGCATGGAGCACGCGTGGTCGATGATAAAGGTCGAAGGAGTTTGGTACCATTTCGACGCCTGCTGGGGATTTAACGAGACCTTCGGGATGAGTACGGAGACGCGGCTTGACACTATTTGGAAAATTCTCGTGCCGGATATGGCGAGAGAGGATTTCGATAAGAAGATAAAGCTTTTCGGGGATTCGTGGTTTGACGAATCGGAGGAATTTCCCGACTGTCCGCAGGACATACCGGAAAGCGAAAGAGAAAAAACAGAGCATATTTTAAACGGAACGTTTGAATAAAAAATCGTCTGCTTCGGCAGACGATTTTTATATTACAGTATCTGTTCCATTGTGGTTTTAAGGGGTTTCAAGCCGAGGGAATTATAGAAAGCGACAGCGTTTTCGTTTGAATGCCAGACGTTGAGCGTTACGGAATCGCAGCCGCTGACTTTTGCGAAGTTCACGGCGTATTCGTAAAGCGCCTTCCCTATCCCGCGTTTGCGCTTTTCCTCATCGACGCAGAGGTCGTCGATATAGAGGGTCTTTCGTTTTTTTAGCGAAGTATTTTCCTTCGTTTCGGTCAGCACGCAGAAAACGTAGCCGAGGACGGCAGCGTCTTCGTAAACGAAGACGGGACGTGAAGGGTCGGAAAGCAGGGTTTTAAGCGCACTTTCGTCATATTTGACGCCGCCGATCTTAAAAATATCGGGGCGGGCGACGGCGTGGACGTTCTGGACCTGCAAAAGCAGTTTTTCGAGAGCGGGGATATCTGAAATTTCGGCTTTTCGTATCATAATTTTATCTTTTTCTTACCGTTTATTTTTTGTGCGATTCGAACCAAGAGGTTATTTCATTTAGGCGTTTGATACGGTGTTTGGGTTTGCCGGAGCGGGAAAGCTCGTGGTTTTCGCCTTTGAAGAGCACCATTTTGGTCTCGACACCGAAGTTCGTGAGCGCGGTGAACATTTGGTAGCCCTGGTCTATCGGGCAGCGGTAATCCTCGAACGAATGGATAAAGAGCGTAGGCGTTTTTACGTTCGGGGCGTATTTGAGCGGGCTTTCAGCCCACATTTTTTCGGTATCTTTCCAAGGGTCCGCGGCGCATTGGTCGACGGCGAACTCGACACCTATATCCGAAACGCCGAAGAAGGAGAACCAGTTGGATATCGAGCGCTGACTGGCGCAGGCGGAGAATCTGTCGGTATGGCCGATTATCCAGTTCGTCATAAATCCGCCGTAGGAGCCGCCCGTCTCGAAGAGGTTGTTTTTATCCATATCGGGATAAAGTTCGAGCGCCTTATCGCAGAAAGCCATAAGGTCTTCGTAGTCGACGGCACCGTATTTTCCGCGGATATCCATAAACGAATTTCTGCCGTCGGAGCCAGTCGGGTTGGTATAGATCACGAAGTAGCCGAGCGACGCCCAATACTGCATTTCGTGGTAGTAAACTTCGCCGTAGACGGTTTTCGGGCCGCCGTGGATATCGAAGATGACGGGATATTTTTTGCCTTTTTCGTAATCCTTGGGCTTTAAGACGAAGCCGTGGAGCTCGTGTCCGTCGCGGTCGAAAACGAATTTTTCGGGAATGGAAACGAATTTATCTTTAAGCGGGTTGAAGTTCGTAAGTCTTGTAAGATTTTCGTCGTATATCTCCTGCGGGCGCATATCGAGAAGCGCGACAAGGCGCATCCTATCGCCGCAGACGTCGAAGCTGTCGACCGAGCCGAGGTTATCGGTAAGCTTGGTTATCACGCCATTTTCGAGCTTGAAAAGGCACGCCTGATCGAAAACCGTCGAGATGAAATAAAGCGAGTTTCCGACGGCTTTTATCCCTCTGCCGCCGCCGCGGCGCCCGTCGGTACCGACGGAGGTGCCGATCGCTTCGCCGTATTTCGCGGCGAGAGAAATTTTATTATCCTCGCAGGAAATTTTATAGAAATCGACGTCGGTATTGAGCCCGTATTTATTATCATGGGCGAGGAGGTAGCAGAAATCGTCGGCGGGAACGACGGCTTGCATTACGAATTTATCGGTATTTTCGGCGATTTCCGTCGTTTCGAAGGTCGCAAGGTCGGTTTTATAAAGGGTACCGTCGCTCATCGAGAGGCGGGGAGCGACTTTGGAAGCGATATACCATGCGTAACCGTTTTTCGCTTTTACGCCGGAGACGCTTTCGCCGATTTTCGAGATAAGTTTAAGTTTTTTCTTTTTAAAATCGTAGAAGAACAGCGCGGAATAGGCGCTTTTCGTGAACGTGCTTCCGTTCCACCACCACGGATTCCGGTCGACGGTTTCGTAGTCTTCGTTTTCTTTCTGTTCTTTTTTATACTTTTCGAGAAGCTTTTTATCGCCTTTATAAAGTTCCTCATAGCCGGGTATCATCGTTCCTACGGCGAGGAAA
>JAZUJV010000311.1:0-5631 GCA_045642945.1 Eubacteriales bacterium
CGTTACGAACAATTACGTTACCTCCCTCGGCGGCAACGATAATTTAGTCCCGACGGGCGCGGGAAGCTTCGTCGTCTCGGGCCACGGCACGAGCATCGATTGGCTCCGCCGCAACGTAAAGATCGGTATGTTCGTTACCTATGTCGCTTCCGAAAAGAAGATAAGGTTCGAATTCAACGCGGATTCGCTTGCAAAATCCCTCGAAACCGCCGTCGCCAAAGCCGAAAAGCTTATCTCCGACGCGAAAGAAAACTATCTTCTGATCGACTACGCTTCCGTCGATTCCAAGCTCGCTTCTCTCAAATCCGAGATCGAAAACATCGAAAACGCCCATAAAGGCGGCAAAGACCCCGAGGGCTACGCCAAAGAGACCGAAGCCGTCATCGAAAAAATCGAAGCCCTTTCCGACGAGATATGCGAAAGCAAAACCGTCGAATACCGCGGCGTCTGGCTCCGTCCGACCCAGACGAGTGCCCAAGCCGTCGACGATTACGTCGAAACGCTTTACAACGCGGGCATAAACAATATCTGCATCGAGACGATATACGATTCCTGTATGATAATGCCGATGCCCGAAAACTCCTATTTTAACGTCAACCCGAAATTCAAAAGCTTCGACCTTTTACAGTCCTATATAGATTCCTGCCATAAACGCGGAATGGAATTACATTGCTGGATGCCCGTCTTCTACGTCGGCGACGCCGCGAGCGCAAATTATCGCTACAGCGTCGGCAAACAGAAACCCGAATGGCTCTCGATTTCCAGCAACGGCAAATCCACCGAGGACGCGAACGGCTTCGCGATGCTCGATCCCGCCAACCCCGAAGTTCAGGATTTCCTGCTTCTCACCTATAAATATATCCTCGAAAAATACGATATCGACGGCTTCCACCTCGATTATATACGCTATTATTCCAACGCCGAAAGCAACTGCGACTGGGGTTATTCCGAAATCGCCAAAAACGCCTTCAAAGAAAAATTCGGCGTCGTTCCACAGTATGATTTACAGGCTTCCTATTGGAACGATTGGGTAAAATTCAGATGCGATTACGTTACCTCCTTCGTCGCCCGCGTAAGAAAACTCTTCGACGAAGTAAAACCCGACTGTCTGCTCGGTGCCGACGTCGCCGCCGACCCCTCCGACGGATATAAATATATCTATCAGGATTATTATTCTTGGCTCGACAGCGGCTGGCTCGATATCGTCTTCCCGATGTCCTACGGCGTCGGCTACGAGGACGAGATAAAAGAACAGACCGCCCGCTGCGGCGACAAAGCCTTCATCTCCGTCGGCTTGGGTATCTTCATGGAGGAAATGGACGCGTCTATCATGCGCGACCAGGTCTATTACGATACCTCCGTCGGAACGACGGGCTCATGCTTCTTCGAAGCGAGCGCCTACCTCGCCAAAAAATGCGGCGACACGCTCTTAAAATCCGTCTACCGCGAAAAAGCCCTCGCCCCGAATTTCGATATAAAGGCATCCTTCGAAAAGTATCTCGACACCGCCGATAAGCGCGTGAACGAAATCATCCTCCCGCTCGGCGGAATGGACGAAGCGAACGCGAAAACCGTCTCCGAGGCGATAAGAACTCTTAAACAAAACGGCTTCACAGTCGAAAACTATAACGCAGCAGCAAAAGCCGTCGCCTCCGCGGAAATGAGCGATAACGCCCGCGAAGCGATACTTAAAGATATAAACGCCGCCGCGAAGCTTTATCTCGTAGGCGATAAAACGATAGAGCTCGGCGACGTCTCCGACACCCCCGTCGAAAGCGAGCCCGAAACATCCGAAGCCTCCGAAGCTTCCGAAGAGGTTTCCGCCGCCGAAAAAGAACACGGCGAAAAGAATAAATACACCCCCGTCATAATCGGCTGTATCGCCGCGGCTCTCGCCGCCGTCATCGCCGCCGCCGTCGTGATAATCAAAAAGAAAGGCAAATAAAATGAAACGTAACCTTTCGCTTCTCCTTCTCGTCTGTATGCTCGCCGCGCTGCTGCCGCTTTCGGTCTCCGCGGGCACGATATACAAAAAACCCGTCTCCGTCGTAAACGGCACGAGATATACCGATTATCTCGTCGTGTATAATAAATATTACGGCGCGACCACCGGCACCAACGTCTACGGCTTCGAGGTCGTCGTCGAAAATTCCCGCGTCGTCTCCGTCGGCGGCAACGATAACGCCATACCGCAAAACGGCTTCGTCGTTTCGGGGCACGGAACCATGAAGGATTGGCTCATGGATTACGCCGAAGTAGGTATGAAATGTACCTATACCGAATCGTACGTTACCTTCGAAATAGACGAAGAGACCGATAACTACGCCGCCAAGATCGCCTTCGAGGACCTCACCGCCGCAAGGGAAAAGGCCTTGCGCGGCGGGTACGTCATCCAAAGCTCCGCCGAAAGTCAGTATAAAACCCTCGCTTCCGAATATTCCGCGGGCTTTTCAAGCGATACTGCGAGAAACACGTTTATCTACGACGCGTTAAGCCTCACCGACGCCTTCCGCGAAAAAGAAGTCGCCGAATACCGCGGCGTCTGGATAAGACCCGACCAGACAAGCGCCGATGCCGTCTATTCCTACGTTTTAAAATGCAAAAACCTCGGAATAAACCTTATATGCGTCGAAACGATGTACGATTGTACCGTCATCTATACCCCGAAAAGCGGCTCGCTCTTCGAAAGAAACCCGCTCTTCAACTACGATTGCCTGCAGGCGTATATCGACGCCTGCCATAAATGCGGGATAGAGCTTCACGTCTGGATGCCCGTATTCTATTCGGGAAACAGCGGAAACGCCAAATATTCCCGCTGCCCCGCTTCCAAAAGACCGGAATGGCGCAACATAAGCCAAAGCGGAAGCGTGCTTTACACGGGCGAATCGACGGGTATGGTATTTTTGAATCCCGCGCTCGACGAGGTTCAGGATTTCCTCGCCGAAAGCTATGAATATCTTATAAGAAACTACGATATCGACGGCTTCGAGCTCGATTATATCCGCTACCGCGACGCCACCGCGACCGACGATTTCGGCTACGATTCGACCACGATAAACAAGTTCAAAGCGGCGTATCCGCAGTATAAAAACGAGAATATCACCTACAATAAAAAAGCGTCCTACTGGAACGATTTCGTCTCCTTCCGTCAAAGTCTGGTTACGAAATTCGTCAAGAGAATGCGCGATGTCGTCGATTCCGTCAACGCCGATACCTATTCTTCCGGCATAGACAAACGCACGGTCGCCCTTTCCGCCGACGTCGCCGCCGATATAAACACGGGTAAAAACACCCTCTACTCGACCGGTACCGTCTGGCTCGAAAACGGATATCTCGATATGATACACCCGATGGCTTACGGCGAAGGTTACGAGGGGGTAATGCACAACTTTACAGGTCCTGCGGGCGATACCGCGCTCGTCGTCCCCGGCCTCGGTATCTATATGGAGAATTTCGGCGCTTCCGATATGGTGCGTCAGACCAAAGCCATGGAAGACGTCGGCTGCGCGGGCGTCGTGTATTTTCAGGTCGCCCAGTATATCTCCAAAAACTGCTACCCCGCGCTTAAAGCGTCCGTCTTCTCCGAATCCGCCCTCGCTCCCCGAAGCGATCCTTACAACGCGGTCGCGGCGATACTTACAAGAATGTCATCGCGCCAATGCGCTCCCGATAATAATGCCGATAAAAGCACCGTAAATCAAATATCCTCTCTCGCGTCGGGCGCGCTTTCCGCTTTTGAAACCGACGAGGATTTCGCTTCTCTCTGTCCTGCGGTCTCCGAGTTTCAAAACGCCGTTTCCTCGATTTCCGACGAATATCTCGCCGCAAGATACGAAAAAGACCTTTCCGTCCTGCGCCAGATCGTCTACGTCGAATCGAAAGGCGAAATCACGACCATGCTTAAAAACGCGGGCGCGGTAGATACCGAAATCGGAAAAGTCATAGTCTGCGGAAGAAAAGAAAAAGTCCCGACGGCAAGCGATATGGCGATAAAAATTTCCGGCGCGGTCGTCGAAAAGAACGGCAAAGCCGTCGAAAGCACCTCTGCCGTCTCGACGGGCATGTGTCTCTTCGCGGGCAAACAAAAAGCCTATATAGCCCTCGTCGGCGATATAAACGGCGACGGAAAGATAAGGAGCAGCGACTACCTGCTTCTTAAACGAAGAGTTCTCGGAACGTATCAAACCGACGCCTGCTCGGAATGTGCCGCCGATATAAGCGGCGACGGGAACGTCAAAAGCAACGACTACCTGCTGCTCAAACGCCACGTGCTCGGGACATATAAAATAGACGGCGAATAAGCCGAACGGTAAAAAAAGGAAGAAAAACCATGCTTGAGATCAAAAATCTTTCGTTCTCCGCCGAGGATGAAAACGGCGAAACGAAGGATATCTTAAAAAACGTCGATATAACGGTAAAAGACGGCACTTTTCTCGTGCTCACCGGCCCCAACGGCGGCGGAAAGACCACCCTCGCCAAAGCGATAGCGGGCATAGTCAAAGCCACTTCTGGCGAAATTCTATTAGACGGAAAATCTTTGACCCCGCTTTCCGTTACCGAGCGCGCCAAGGCGGGCGTAAGCTACGGCTTCCAACAGCCGCCGCGCTTTACGGGTATGAAGGTCGGCGATCTGCTGTCGCTCGCCGCGGGCGGCAGAACGCTTTCCCGCCTCGATTGCTGCAACTATCTCAATAAAGTCGGGCTCTGCGCCGCCGATTACGTCGACAGGGAAGTGGATAACTCGCTTTCCGGCGGCGAGGTAAAAAGGATCGAGATAGCCACGATACTCGCCCGCGATACCAAGCTTATGATATTCGACGAGCCGGAGGCGGGCATCGACCTCTGGTCCTTCGCCAAGCTTACCGAGACCTTCCGCGAGCTCCACGAACGCTCCGACGCCACGATAATAATAATCTCCCATCAGGAGCGAATCATCTCGCTTGCCGACGAAATAGCCGTCCTCTCGGGCGGAAAAGTCTCTATGCGCGGCACCCGCGACGAGATTTTCCCGAAGCTTATCGGCTCGGGAATGGGCTGCGAATATATGAGGGAGGGAAATAAATAATGGAAAAAATAGATTTTTCTCTGCTGAAACAAATAGCCTCTCTCGACGGAATCCCCAAGGGCGCGTATAATATAAGGAAAAACGGCGCTTCCGAGGGCAGAGCCTCCACCGAAAATATCGAAATAGTTAATAAAACCGATAAACCGGGCATAGATATCCACGTCAAAAACGGGACTTCGGGCGAAACCGTCCACATCCCCGTCATCCTCACCGAGTCGGGCTATACCGAAACGGTATATAACGATTTTTATATCGGCGATAACTGCGATATCGATATAGTCGCCGGCTGCGGCATCCATAACTGCGGCGACGGCGAGACCCGCCACGACGGCGTCCATACCTTCTATATCGGCAAAAACTCAAAAGTCCGTTACAGCGAAAAACATTACGGCGCGGGCGAGGGAAGCGGCAAAAAAATCATGAATCCCAAAACCGTCGCCTATATCGGCGAAAACTCGCTTATGCAGCTCGATACCGCCCAGATACGCGGCGTCGACGACATGAAGCGAAAGACCGAAATTTTCGTCGGCAAAAACGCCACCGCCGTTATAAACGAAAAGCTTCTT
>JAZUJV010000312.1:0-2077 GCA_045642945.1 Eubacteriales bacterium
GGCGCGCTCGGAGGACGAGTCGGATGGACGGGGTACACCGGCTCCGCCGCGTGGGTGTATATTATAAAGAAAAAAGAAACGTTCGAAAACAAGTGATAAACGCCTTCGGCGCGATATCAAAAGTGATAAGCGCCTTCGGCGCAATATCAAAAGAGATAAACGCCTTCGGCGCGATAAGAGAGATAAATTTAAAAAAATCCGCGAAAACGCGGATTTCTTTAAATGAGATAAGACTGCTTCGCAGTCGTTAAGGAATAAATTTTTATCGTATATCTTCCTTTTTGAAAAAAGGAAGCGAAAAACTTTTGAAGCTATATAATAAAAAATCATTTGCGGAAGCAAATGTACATTAACGTTCGGCAAAGCCGAACTTATCTCGTTTGCGAAGCAAACTTATCTCTTATATCATTTGCCGCAGGCAAATTTATCTCTTTTAATTCCATTCTCAAAGCGAACTTATCTCTTGTTTTTTCCCCTTTCTTATGCTAAACTATAAAAAATAAAATTTATCGGGGGAAAAACATCATGAGCGTCAGCGAAAGATTTTTAAAATACGTTTCGTTCGGAACGAACTCCGACGAGGAAAGCGAAAGCTGTCCTTCTTCGGCGAGCCAGAAGGTTTTGGGCGAATATCTCGCGAAAGAGCTTAAAGAGATCGGGCTTTCGGGCGTGGAAATGGACAAGGACGGCTACGTCTACGGCTATATTCCCGCGACGAAGGGCTTTGAAAACAAAAAGACCGTCGGCTTTATCGCCCACATGGACACGTCGCCCGACGTCTGCGGCGACAACATCAAGCCGAGGCAGTTTCTCTACGAGGGCGGCGACATAAAGCTAAACGACAGCGTTACGACGAAGGTAAAGGATTTTCCCTTCCTCGAAAAATACAAAGGTCAGACGCTTATCGTTACCGACGGAACGACGCTTCTCGGCGCGGACGACAAAGCGGGCGTTGCCGAAATTTTCGAGGCATGCGACAGAATTATAAAAAGCGATATCCCGCACGGCAAAATTCCCGTCTGCATCACCCCCGACGAAGAGATCGGGCGCGGTGCTGACAGGTTTGATATAAAACGCTTCGGCGCCGACTGGGCATACACCATCGACGGCGGCGAGCTCGGCGAGATAGAATACGAAAACTTTAACGCGGCGAGCGCGAAAATAACCGTCCACGGCGTCAACATCCACCCGGGCAGCGCGAAGGACAAGATGAAAAACGCCTCGCTTATGGCGATAAACTTCGTGAATATGCTCCCCGCGAACGAAACTCCTTCGCATACCGAGGGTTACGAGGGCTTTTATCACCTTAACTCGATAAGCGGCGACGAAACGCTCGCGAAGATGAACTTTATCATCCGCGATCACGATATGGAAAAATTCCTCGCGCGCAAAAAGTTCTTTAAAGACGCCGTCGATTATCTTAACGGCGTTTACGGCGAAGGCACCTTCGAGCTCGCGATGCGCGACAGCTATTATAATATGCGCGAAAAGATCCTTCCTCACATGCATATAATCGACAGCGCGAAGAAGGCAATGACCGACGCGGGCGTTACCCCGCTCGTCGTCGCGATACGCGGCGGCACCGACGGCGCACGGCTTTCGTTCGAAGGGCTCCCCTGCCCCAACCTTTCGGTAGGCGGCGGCAACTTCCACGGCATACACGAATTCGTCTCCGTCGACGCTATGGAAAAAATGGTCGAGGTCATTATCAACCTTATCAAAGAACAAGCGGAATAAAGACAACAAAAAAAGACCTGCTCGCAGGTCTTTTTTTATTTGCTTAATATAGTTTTTTGATATTCGTACCGTTGAAGAAGAACGTCAGAATATACGTATACTTATATCCGTCTTTCGCGAGCTTTTCGCTGCCGGGAGCGGAAAAACCTACACCGTGGCCGGAGCCGACACCGGAAATGATTATCTTTTCCGCGCCGACCCCTTCGCCGAACTCGGTAACGTAGCTGTCGCCGAAGCCCGTGAATTCTTTATATCCGTCCTCGGTAAGAATACCCGACGGGTTACATTTCTCTATCTTTCCGTTTTCGGTGAGCATATAGGCGTCGCCGACGTAATCGAC
>JAZUJV010000313.1:0-8649 GCA_045642945.1 Eubacteriales bacterium
GGTTTTTCGCCGTTCCTTTTGTTTTTGTTTATTGCTTTTGTGCTTTTGCTTTTTTCGCGAAAGTTTACTTTCGCGCTTTAAGGTTTTTCGCCAAGCCTTTTTGCAAAAAGGCTTGAGAACGCGTCTTAAAAGCTTGCCGAGGGCGTAGCGAGGGGGATGCAGATTCGGGCGCCCGCGCCGCCGGGGGCGGATGAAGCGGGCGGGAGAATGCGCAGCGCCCGATTTTTCACGCCGAAGCAAAAGCGGAGGTGCGAAAAAGCGCTCGGCGCAAGCCGTATGTGAAATACAAGCGAGCTTGGATGTTTTGAGCAGCGGTGAGGTTCGTTCAAAGAACAAAAAACCCATAAAATGAAGAAAACGGGCGCGAAGCCCGTTTTCGATTTTATTGGATAATTGCTTTTTTGTACGAGCGCGGAAGCGCGAGCTTTAAAAGCTTTTCGCTTCCTTTTCCCGAAAAGGAAGTGCCGCATCGCTTAGCCTTAATCAATACCCGCGATGAAGAAGAGATAGTTTTCTATGTCGGGGATTTTGATGGCGAAGCGTTTGATAGCTACGCCGGAGACGCGGTTAAGGAGTTTGCCGCCCTCGACGACGGAGAAATTGGGGAACTCGGAGACGGTTTTGCCGACGCATTTGACGTAAGCTTCTTTTCTTATCCAGACTTTCGCGAAGTTTTCGGCAACGTTGTCGCCGTCGCGGACGAAATCGTTTTCATCCTCGGTAAAGAAGCGCTCCGAAAGGGTGATATAGTCGATTTTGTTATCTTCGGCGAGGATGCGGGGCATATATTCGCCGTCGATACCGACGGGGGAATCGGCAAGAATTGCGAGCATGATATCGCCGCAGCAGGTTATCGAGATATATTTCGGATCGGGAGTACCCTCGATGGCCGCTTTGCCGTTATCGTCGTAAGTAACCTTTATTTTGGCGCTGCCGAGATATTCGCGAACGGCTTTCTGAACGCTGTCGCGGCGTACCTTTTTGTTTTTGCTGTTTTCGAGAACGAAGGTTTTTATGGACATTTTTTATTCCTCCTCTGCCGATTCGGCATTCGGGATATCTTCGGTTTCTGTTTCGGTGTCGGGGTCGAGGTCGCTTTCCTCGGTTTCGGGGGCTTCTTTGCCCTCGGCTTCGGCGGCGGGGTCGATAGCCGAGAAGCGGGCGATGCGGCTGGATTCCTCGAGACGCATTACGATAACGCCGGAAGCGCTTCTGCCGTAGACGTTGATCTCGCTGACGTGGGTCCTTATTATGACGCCGCCGTCGGTGATAAGAAGCACGTCGTCGCTTTCGCGGACGATGCGGATACCCGCGAGCTCGCCCGTTTTTTCGGCAAGCCCGTGGCAGATTATGCCGTGGCCGCCGCGGAACTGGGTTTTATATTCGCTTGTGAGCGAGCGTTTTCCGAATCCGTTTTCGGTTATGGTGAGCACGAAGAGCTCGCCTTCGCCGTCAGCGCCTTCGGGGATAACGCCCGCGCCGACGACGCGGTCTTCGTCGCCGGAGAGAAGTATCGCTCTTACGCCGCGCGCCTGACGTCCCATTTCGCGGACGTCGTTTTCGTTGAAGCGAATGGAGATACCGCGATTCGTCGCGACGATAACGTCGTCGTTGCCGTTAGTGCGGAGCACGTAGAGCAGCGAATCGCCCTCGTCAAGATTGATGGCGAAAAGCCCGTTGGAGCGTTTTGTGCGGTAGGACATGAGCCCGATACGCTTTGCGACGCCGAATTTCGTGATGAGCACGAGGTTTTCGTTTTCGCCGCCGAAATCGCCGACGGGAACGATAGCCGTGATATGCTCGTCGGCATCAAGCGACAGCAGGTTGACAAGGTTCGTGCCCTTCGCGGTGCGCGCGCTTTCGGGGATCTCGAAGCAGCGCTTCGTGTAGACCTTGCCTTTGTCGGAGAACATAAGCAGGTGGTCGTGGCTGTGGGCGATGATGACGTCCTCGACGAAGTCTTCCTCGCGGGTGCCCATGCCTGTAATGCCTTTACCGCCGCGGCGCTGGGCAGTATAAGTGTCGGACGGGAGACGCTTGACGTAGCCCGCTTTCGTGGCGGTGATAACGCAGGTCTCGCGCTCGATAAGGTCTTCGATGAGGATATCGTTTTCGGCTTCGACGATGTCGGTCTTTCGCTCGTCGCCGTATTTGGATTTTATGAATTCGAGGTCTTCTTTGATTATCGCGAAAACTTTTCCTTCGTCGGCGAGGATGCCTTTCAATTCGTCGATAAGACCGTAGAGGTATTCCAAACGGTCAAGAATTTTCTGTCTTTCCATGCCGGCGAGTCTGCCGAGAGTCATCTCGACTATCGCCTGCGCCTGGATATCGTCGAGGTCGAAGCGAGCCATTAAATTCTCTTTCGCTTCGGCGACGGTGGCGCTGGCGCGGATGGTGTTTATGACTTCGTCGATGAAGTCGAGCGCTTTTTTATAGCCCTCGTAGATGTGGGCTTCTTTTTCGGCTTTGTTCAAATCGAACTGAACGCGGCGGGTGATGACTTCTTTTCTGTGTTTGACGAAGATCTCGAGCGCCTGTTTGAGATTTAACAGCTTCGGCTCGCCGTCGACGAGCGCGACCATATTGACGGCGCAGGTATCCTGCATCTGGGTATATTTATAAAGCAGGTTGAGAACTATTTCGGGGTTTGCGTCCTTTTTGACCTCGATGACGATTCGCATACCCTTCATACCCGATTCGTTCCGAATATCGGATATGCCCTCGATGCGTTTGTTTTTGACGAGGTCGGCGATGTTTTTAAGGAGCATCGAGCGGTTGACCATATAGGGAAGCTCGGTAACGATTATCGAAGTTCTGCCGTGTTTTTCCTCGAAATGCGCCTTGGCGCGGACGTGGACTTTTCCGCGTCCCGTCGTGTAGGCTTCGTAGCTGCCCGCGGTGCCGTAAATCGTGCCGTAGGTCGGGAAATCGGGACCTTTGACGTATTGCATAAGGTCCTTTATGGTGCAGTCGGGGTGGTCGATAAGATATTCCGTCGCGTTGATGACCTCGGTCATGTTATGTGTCGGGATATTCGTCGCCATACCGACGGCTATGCCGATGCCGCCGTTGACTAACAGGTTCGGGAACCTTGACGGGAGCACGACGGGCTCTTTGAGCATATTATCGAAGTTGGGGATAAAATCGACGACGTCTTTTTCGATATCGGCGAGCATTTCGTCGGCGATACGCGACATTCTCGCCTCGGTGTAACGGTAAGCGGCGGGGGGGTCGCCGTCAATCGTACCGAAGTTGCCGTGGCCGTCAACGAGCGGATAGCGAAGCGAGAAGGGCTGGGCAAGCCTTACCATCGAATCGTAGACCGCGCTGTCGCCGTGCGGATGGTAGCGGCCGAGCACGGCGCCGACCGTCGTAGCCGATTTTCTGAAAGGTTTTTCGTGGGTGAGCTTGTCCTCGTACATAGTATATAAAATACGTCTGTGGACAGGCTTCATACCGTCGCGCGCGTCGGGGAGCGCACGGCCGACGATAACGCTCATCGCATAGTCGATATAGGAGGATTTTATCTCCGATTCGATACCGACGTTCTGGATGGTCTGATTATCGTATATACTGTAATCAAATTCTTTTTCTGCCATGTGTTTACCTCGTTAAATATCGAGATTGGAAACGTATTTGGCGTTTTTCTCGATAAATTCACGTCTCGGCTCGACTTTGTCGCCCATAAGGATAGAGAAGAGCGCGTCGGCTTCGACGGCGTCGTCTATCGTTATACGCTTCAAAATTCGTTTTTCGGGGTCCATGGTGGTCTCGCGGAGCTGTTCTTTATCCATTTCGCCCAAGCCTTTGTATCTTTCGACGTTGGCGCTGCCGCCGAGCTGTTCGACGTAGGCGTCCTTTTCTTCGTCGGTGAAGGCGTAAAACGCCTGTTTGCCTTTGAAAACTTTATAAAGCGGAGGCGTTGCCGCGTAGATATGTCCCTGCTCGATGAGCGGGCGCATGTGGCGGAAGAAGAAGGTCAGAAGCAGTGTTTTGATGTGTGCGCCGTCGACATCGGCATCCGCCATCATTATAATTTTGCCGTAGCGAAGTTTTGTAATATCGAATTCGCTGCCGATGCCCGTTCCGAGCGCTAAAATTATCGGGACTATCTGTATCGACGAATAAACTTTATCGACGCGGCTCTTTTCGACGTTCAAAATCTTACCGCGCATCGGGAGTATCGCTTGGAAACGGCTGTCGCGGCCTTCCTTTGCGGTACCGCCTGCGGAGTCTCCCTCGACTAAGAAGAGCTCGGTGAACTCGGCGCGTCTTTCGTTGCAGTCGGCAAGCTTATCGGGCATCGAGCTGGTCTCCAAAAGCCCTTTTCTTCGCGTAAGATCGCGGGCTTTTTTTGCCGCTTCTCTCGCACGCGCCGCCTGAATGGATTTTTCTATTATAATTCTCGCGGTGTCGGGGTGCTCCTCGAAATAGGTCGTGAGCTTATCGGTTATCATACCCTCGACGAGCGTTCTTATCTCGCTGTTGCCGAGCTTTGCTTTCGTCTGGCTTTCGAACTGGGCGTCCTCCAATTTTACCGAGATTATCGCGGTAAGACCCTCACGCGTGTCGTCGCCGGTAAGCTTTTCGTCGCCTTTTAATATCGAATATTTCTTGCCGTAATCGTTTAAAACCTTGGTGATACCGGTTTTGAAGCCGGTTTCGTGCGTACCGCCGTCGACGGTGTGCATATTGTTCGCGAAGGAGAGTATCGCGTCGGTATAGGTATCGTTATACTGCATCGCGACCTCGGCGATGCTGCCGTCTTTCGTACCCGAAACGTAGATTACCTCGGGATGAAGATTCTCGGCGCCCTTCTTTTCGTTAAGATACGAAACGAATTCTCTTATACCGCCGTCGTAGCAGAAAACCTCGTCCGCGGGCTCGGGCATACGCTCATCGCGCAAGGTTATCGAGATACCGGCGTTCAGGAACGCCTGCTCGCGAAGTCTCGTTTTGACCATTTCGTAGTCGAACTCGACGGTTTCGAAGATAGTCTCGTCGGGCCAGAAGCGGACCGAGAGGCCGTGGGTGGCGCAATCGCCTACCTCGCGGAATTCGTCGACGACTTTGCCCCTTTCGAAGGCTATATAATATTCTTTTCCGTCGCGGTGATTGTAAAGTTCGACCCTTGAAGAAAGAGCGTTTACGACGGAAGCGCCGACGCCGTGAAGACCGCCCGCTATCCTGTAACCGCCGCCGCCGAATTTACCGCCTGCATGGAGGATAGTATAGATGACCTCGAGCGTGGGCTTCGCCACCTTCGGATGTATGCCCGCGGGCACGCCGCGTCCGTCATCCTCGACGGAGCAGCTTCCGTCGGCGTTCAAGGTGATCTTTATATGTTTACAGTACCCCGCGAGCGCCTCGTCTATCGAGTTATCGACTATCTCGCTGATAAGATGATGAAGACCCTTTACCGACGTTGTGCCGATATACATACCCGGTCTTTTTCTGACAGCCTCGAGCCCTTCGAGGACCTGTATCTGGCTATCCCCGTAATTTTTATCGGCTTCGGCTTCGTTAAAGCCTTCGTTTTCGGTAAGGTTTTCGTTTCTTATTTCTTCCAAAGCGTTTTCATTCCTCTCTCTTCAGTTCTTTTGCGGACGCTTTCGGATGACAGTCCGCTTATATATATCGTATCGCCGTATTCGTTTTCGGCAAGGATAAAGCTTTTCGGCAGGTCGTCGCATACAGTAACGACGCCTGTTTCGTCCTCCTTGCGCCTGAAAAACGCTTTCGTGTCCTTCGACATGCTCGCGCTTTCGATATCGAAAACTCCGACGACGTTTTTATAGCTTATGCTTTCGCCTTTTTCTAATCGGAGATACATATTTTACCTTCGTTTACGAATATTTTTCTCGCCTCGCCGTAGAAAGTATCGCTTTCACAGCCGGTTATTATGACCTGTCTTTCGCCTATGCGCGAAAGGATATATTTTTGTCTTTCCCCGTCGAGCTCTGACAGAATATCGTCGAGCAGAAAGACGGGATATTCGCCCGTGAGCTTATATGAAAGCTCCCCTTCGGCGAGCTTTAACGCGAGCACCGTACTTCGCTGTTGACCCTGCGAGCCGTAAAGCCGCGCGCTTTTTTTGTTCACGTAGACCAAAAAATCGTCCTTATGCGCGCCGTAAAGCGAAATTTTCTTTTCTTTTTCGCTCTCAAGCTTTTCGGCGAACAGTTTTTTATACGCTTCGCGTATCTCTTCCTGTGTCAAAGCGTCGCCGCAGCCCGACTGGTAATGTAAGGCAAGCGTTTCTTTGCCGCCCGACATATCGCCGAGAAAGGCGCTTGCTTCCTCACAGAGTTTTGAAACGTACTTACGGCGGTTGACGGTTACCACGGCGGAAAGAATCGCAAGGCGGTCGTTATAGACGGCGAGAAGGTCGTCGTTTACGCGCTCGCTTTTTAAAAGCGCGTTTTTTTGTACCGTAAGACGGTTATATTCGGATATCGACGAGGCATACCGCGGGAATGACTGGCAGATAGCCAAGTCGAGAAACCTTCGTCTGTTCTCCGGCGAACCCTTTATTAAAGAAAGGTGATCGGGGGTAAAGACGACGGCGCGGAAGTTGCCGAGGTATTCCGAAAGTTTTAAAGGACCGTTCGCGCCGAGAAAGATTTTTCGCTTTTCGGAGCGGGAAAGCTCGGCTTTCATCTTTTTTTCGCCGTAATTACCCGAAAAAACCATCTCGGCAAGCGCTTTTTCTTTGCCGAAGGCGATCATTTCGCGATCTTTACAGTTGCGAAAGCTCTTTCCCGCCGCGAAATAGAATATACTTTCTAAAATATTCGTCTTTCCGGCGGCGTTTTTGCCGTATATCACGTTTATTCCGTCGCCGAAATATATATTTTCATCTTCGGCGTTGCGGAAATCTTTTAAATAAAGCTTTTTAACGAGCATCAGTCTTTAAGCTTGCAGGGCAGCACGAGATAGATATAGTTGCTGTTTTCGTCCTTTTCGGCGGGCTCGATGACCATACTCATAAGCGGTGTGGAAAGCGAGACCTTTATCGTATCGTCCTTGCAGGCGCGCAAAGCGTCGAGCAGATAGCGGTTATTGAAGCCGATTTCGATATCCGTGCCCTGTTTATCTATATGAAGGTTATCGTTTACGCTGCCGTACTGGGTGTTGCAGGAGATATTAAGATTACCGTCTTCGAATTTACAGCGAAGCGGGGTACGTAATTTTTCATCGACGAGAAGCGAGGCGCGCTCGGCGCTTTCGACGAACGAAACTCTGTCTATCGTCGCGAAAATTCTGTTCTGCGTCGGGAGCGCTCTCTTATAATCGAGATATTCGCCCTCCAAAAGTCTCGAGAAGAAGACCGTCGTACCGAGCTTGAAGATGATATATTTTGCCGTGAATTCGACGCGAAGCGGCTCTTCGTCATCGTCAAGAAGTCTCGCGAGGTCGGAAAGCGCTTTTCCGGGGACTACGAAGGAAAATCTGTTATCGTTATTGAAAACGCAGTTTTTCTCTTCGCGGAGCGCCAGACGGAAGTTATCGAGCGCGACGACGGTAAGCGTTCTGTTCTCTATCATAAACAGCTCGCCCATAAGGATAGGTCTCGCTTCGGACTGAGCGACGGCGAAAACGGTTGAATTTATGATATCCTTCATAAGCGGACGGGAAATATCGAAGGAATTTTCGCCGCCGAGCTCGGGAAGGCTCGGGAACGCCTCGTGAGCGAAGCCGTGGATAACGAAATCACTCATTCCGCCGGATATCCTTACCATATTTCTGTCGTCGGCTTCGACAAGAATGTCGCAATCGGGAAAGTTTCTGACTATCGACACCATTTTTGAAGCGTTGATGATGATAGACCCGTCCTCTTTCGGGACTACCGTGCCCGAAGTGCGAACGCCTTTTTCGAGATCGTAGCCGCAGACGGTCAGATTATCGTCTTTGAGCGTGAACAAAAGACCTTCGAGCGCGGGAAGAGTGCTTTTGTTCGATGCCGCCGTCGCGGCAGGTAAAATCAGCGAAAGCAAGGTTTTCTTGTCGGAAACGAATTTGATAGGCATAATATTCTCCTTCTCGGATTTGACATAATGTCTTAAATCACGACATTATGAAATTTTCCACTTGTTATTGACCGGTAAAACACCGTTTATTTTTGCCGTTTTTTATTGCGCCTCAATGGATTTCGGAGTTTTGCACGGTATCCACCGAGACTAATAATACTAAATACTACTAATAAATACTTTTTTGTGAGTTTCTTTTTTTAAAGCTGCTGCGCAGGTACGTTTGATAAAGCAATTACGCTTATTGTTTTTTCTGCGCGGTTACACTTTTTATGGCTGCTTCGCAGATACGTAAGTCAAAATAATCAAGCTTATTGATTTTTTTTACGCAGTTACGTTTTTTATGGCTGCTTCGCAGGTACGTCGGATAAGACAATTACGCTTATTGTTTTTTCTGCGCGGTTATGTTTTTTATGGCTGCTTCGCAAATACGTCGGATAAGACAAATATGTTTTCGGTTATCCTGTAATCATCCCGTCAGGGTTTCAAGTCGGATATTACCTGTTTTATCTCCCTTTCGAAGGCGGGCTCGATACGCATTTTCTTTTCAATAAAGTTTATCGAGTTTATGACCGTCGTATGGTCGCGTTTATTGAAAATCTTTGCTATCGAGGTC
>JAZUJV010000314.1:0-9821 GCA_045642945.1 Eubacteriales bacterium
CCTGCGATGCGGGATACGAAAAAATGGCCGCGTTCTTCTGTGACACGATCAAGAAGCTATAAAAAAGAGCCGCTTTCGCGGCTCTTTTTTGACTTATTTATTTTTGTTTGATTTCGTAAGTTTTAAGACAGTGTCTCTTCAAGAGCAGATAATCTTTCGCTTCGACTTTACCGTTGCCGTCGACGTCTGCGCGGGAAAGCTGAACGTCGGTGAGCTTTGTGGTATTGAGACAATGGCGTTTGAGAAGGAGGTAATCCTTTGCTTCGATTTTGCCGTTGCCGTCGACGTCGCCGAGGAGCTGGACGTCGGTATAATGGAAGACGAATTCTTTTCCGTCGACGAAGGTGGTTTCGATATCACCTTCCGTCGGATCGTCGCCGTCGATCTCGGGAGCGGCGAGGGTGATATGAGCGCCGACTTTGCCGACGTATTCGATAGTCTTGATGACGTTATTGTCTTTATCGACACATTTTACCGTCATGGTCGCTTTATCGGTGCCGTCGTATTTGGCGAGCATATAGTCGCTTATGAATTCGGCGTATTTCTGATGTCCCGCGGCGGACTGGTGGATACCGTCGCCGACATTTATCATCTTGTCGATATCAAGGAAGTCGAATTCGTAGTTTACGTCGACGAGGCCGCAGTTATATTTTATCGCGACCTGACGCATAGCGTCGCAGAAATCATCCATAAAGCCGTAGCCGTAGTCGAGTCCGTAGGTGCCGGGGTTATCGTAATAGCCTTTATGGGTGTTGACGGGGTTCGGGGTGATGAAGATAACGTCAACGCCTTTTGCGGTGAGCTCTTTTGCGAAATAATCGAGGTTGGCGCGGTAGGTATCGAGCGGGATGTTGGGCGTTTTGGTGGCGACGTTGCACGCCTGGTCGTTCATACCGAAGCAGATCGTAACGATATCGGCGTTCTGCGCGAGAACATCGACGTCGAAGCGGGCTTTGGCGTGGTTGGTGTTGTTGCCGCCGATACCTTTATTTATAACGTCGGTGCCGATATAGCCGTAAAGCATCTGGACGTAGCCCGTTCTTTCGGTGAGCGAGTCGCCGAAAGCGACTATCTTTTTATCTTTAAGGCAGGTGTTGTAGGCGCTGTCGCTGACGCATTTTACGGTGTATCTTGCGAGCGGGCTGGCGATATAGCCGCTTCCGCCGGTGGCGTAGAGCGAAAGAGTATAGGTTTCGCCGACGGACATGACGTTTTTGGCGATGGTGTAGGAATTATCGGTGAGCTTGGTCGGGGCGAGGACGATATCGCCGTCGGCGCAGGCGCTGCCGTTGTTGAGCGCGATGACGTAGCCCGTCGCGCCGCTGACCTTATCCCAAGTGAGCTTGATGCCCGAAACGGTGGAGTTGATATAGCCGAGGATCGCTTCTTTGACGGCGGGGGCTTTGAGTCTCGTTCCGGTGATCTTCGGGTCGTAGGCGGTCCTGCCCTTTATCTCGTCGACGAAGCGGATAACGGGGTTGGCGCCGAGCGTTCCGTTTTTAAGGTCGATATCGTAGAGATAGACCTTCATATCGAGAGCCGCGTTATTTAAAGAAGTGGAGTTGGCGCCGCAGTCGCAGAGGACGAAGCCGTTTTTCGGGATAACGGGAACCTTCGGATAGTTGTTTCCGGTAACGCGGTCGATGCTGACGAGTTTGTAGCATTTGTTCACGTCGTCGTAATCGAATATCGCGGCGTACCACCACTGGTATTTCGCGACGGTGGTCGGAACGACGTCGCCCATAGCTTCGGTGAAGATAAGCGAAGCGCCGCTTACATAGTTGACATTGTTGATGCCGTTGGGCTTTACGTCAAAACCGATGGCGACGGTATTTTCGGGGTCGTAGGCGGTTTTGCCCGCGTCGGGCTCGCCGATCTTGATATAGGATTCCGAAACGAAATCTTCGGCATACCAGAGCTTTCCGTTGTTGACGATTATGCCGTTTTTAAGGTCGGTACCGTAGAGATACGCCTTATCGCCGACTTTTATGTTGGCGACGAAATCGCAGGAATCGGAAACGTGTTTGGAAACGTAGTTGGGTTTATCGGGCTGACCGATGGACGGATAGTTGTTGCCTTTGCAGATACCGTAGGCAAAGCCCGTCGCGGGGATAGCGGTTTTGGATTTGTCGGAGTTGCTGGAATTGGTGAGAACGTTGGTAACCTTATAGACCTTTTCGGCAGAATCCCAATCGAAAACGACGAGTCTCCACCACGCGAAGGTGCCCGCGGTGCCTGCCGTCGGGTATTTATCGCCGGAGATTATAAGGCCGCAGCCCTCTTTGTCGGGGCCGACGTTTATATGGGTGATAACGAGGGTCTTATCCGTCGCGCCGTAGGCGAGCGAGGAAAGGGGTACTGCCGCGGAAAGCATCAGAAGAGAAAGCATGACCGCGAGGACGCGAAAACTTTTTTTCATCTTGTTACTCCTTGCTGTATTTTTTATATATGTAAAGTATACCATTAAATCTCACTAAATGCAATAAGTTTTTATCGTGTTTTTTGGCGGTATCGACGCTTAAAATAAAAGGATTTGCCTTGATTTATTTTTATATTTGTATTATAATAATTTTAATTATAGATACGGAGAAACCACGATGCCCGAACTACGAGATTTCAACAAACTTAAAAAAGCACTTTTTGATAAATATTTCGGCTTTCTCAACGCGAAGCAGCGCGAGGCGGTATATACGACCGAAGGTCCTCTGCTCGTGCTCGCGGGAGCGGGAAGCGGAAAAACGACGGTTATCGTCAACAGGATAGCGAATCTTGTCCTTTTCGGCAAAGCCGCATACTTTGACAGATTGCCCGCCGAGGCGGAAAAATGGCTTCCGATAATGGAAACGACGTTAAAAAGCGGCGGCGCGGAGCAGATAAAGACGCTTCTTAAAAGGCTTTCCGTCGACCCCGTCGACCCCGAAAAGATTCTTTGTATAACCTTCACGAACAAGGCGGCGGGCGAATTTAAGGAAAGGCTTAAAGCCACGCTCGGACAAGACGCCGAAAAGATATGGGCGGGCACTTTCCATTCTGTCTGCGTAAGAATTTTGCGCAAATACGCGAAAAAGATAGGCTTCGGCAACGATTTCACGATATACGACACCGACGATTCGAAAAAGCTCGTTTCCGACGTTTTGAAGAGTCTCGGGATACAGGAAAGCGTGCTTCCGCCGAGAAGCGTGCTCGGAGATATTTCCGCTTTTAAGGAATCCGGCAGAACGCCCGCGGACGTTATGGCCGAGGCGGGCAGAGACGTTCGCCTTATAAAGACGGCGGAGGTCTACGCGGAATATCAGAAGAGACTTCGCGAAGCGAACGCGCTTGACTTCGACGATATAATAATGTATACCGTTCGTCTTTTCGAGGACGAGCCCGAGGTCGTCGGGAAATTCCGCGACCAGTTCGATTATATTCTCGTGGACGAATATCAGGATACCAACCCGTCGCAGAGCAGACTTGTCGCTTTGCTTGCGGGGGACAAGAAAAACGTATGCGTCGTCGGGGACGACGACCAGTCGATATACGCTTTCCGCGGCGCGACCGTCGAAAACATTCTCGGCTTCGACGAAGAATATATCGGGGCGAAGATAATCCGCCTCGAGCAGAACTACCGCTCGACGGGAAACATTCTTAAAGCCGCGAACGGAATTATCGAAAACAACATCGGCAGAAAAGGCAAAGAGCTTTGGACCGAGGCGGGCGATGGCGAAAAGATACAGATAAAACGCTTTTTCGACCAGTCGGGCGAAGCAAGCTTTATCTGCGACACCATCAAAAAGCGCGTCGAAAACGGGGAAAAATATTCCGATTTTGCCGTTCTTTACCGCGTGAACGCGCTTTCGGCGAATCTGGAGACCGCGTTCGTCAAAAAGCGCATACCTTATAAAATAGTCGGCGGCTTGCGTTTCTTCGAGAGAAAAGAAGTCAAAGACATTCTCGCTTATCTTTCGGTCATCGCGAACACGACCGACGAGATAAGATTGCTTCGCATCATCAACGTCCCGCGCCGCTCGATAGGCGAGGCGACGATAGACAAGATAAAAGAGCTCGCGTTCAAAGAAAACGTCGGCATTTTCGAGATCATGACACGCGCCTGCTCCTATTCCGAGCTTAACCGCGTAAGCCCGAAGGTCGAAAGATTCGCGTCGCTTATAAGCGAGCTTAAAGAATTTTCCGACACGCACGACCTTCCCGCCACCGTCGAAAAGGTCATCGACGCGACGGGATACCGCGAGATGCTTTTGGAGGACGAGGACGAAGAGAAGGCGAAGGAGCGCGAAGCGAACATATTGGAGCTCGTTTCGTCGGCAAAGCTTTTCGCCGAGACCCCCGAAACGCCGACGCTTGCCGAATTTTTAAGCGAGCTTGCGCTCGTCAGCGACGTTGACGATTACGACGAAAGCTCCGATTCCGTCGTTCTGATGACGGTACACAGCGCGAAAGGGCTTGAGTTCCCCGTCGTGTTCATACCCGGATTCGAAGAGGGCATGTTCCCGAGCTCGCAGTCGCTTTCGGAAGGCGACAGAGGCTTGGAGGAAGAAAGAAGGCTCGCCTACGTCGCGGTAACGAGGGCGAAAACCGAGCTTTATCTGCTTCACACCTCCAACAGAATGCTTTACGGCAGGACCGAAACGAAGATGATATCGCGTTTCGCCGGAGAGATACCGCGCGAGGTCTGTGAACGCGGCACGGTACGCGACAGCAGCGGCCACACCGCCGCGCCGGTAAGCGCTTATTCGACAAGGCACAGCGAGAGCCGAAACAACTTCTTGGAAAGCATCAGACATTCGAGCGAGAAAAAGCCGGACGCCGCGGAGATCATCCCCGTCGGCGCGAAGGTATCGCACGGGCTTTTCGGCGAAGGGACAGTCGTCAGCGCGACGCCGATGGGCGGAGACGTGCTTTATGAAATAGATTTTGTCAACGGCGGCAAAAAGCGCCTTATGGGCAACTTTGCCAAGCTTAAAAAACTTTAAGGGGGAAAACAAATGGCAGCCATACATCCGATAAAGGCTTTGCGCTTCACCGAAAAAGCGGGAAACATAAAAGACCTCGTCTGCCCGCCTTACGACATAGTTTCGGAAGCGGAGAAGAACGCTATACTCGACAATAACCCCGAAAACCTTATAAAACTCGAGCTTCCTTTGGGCGAAAACAGGTATGAAAGCGCCGCGAAAGAGCTTAAACGAATGGAAGACGAAAATATAATAGCCCGCGACGAAAAGGCGGGAATATTCATCTACCGCGAGACTTTCTCGTCGAAGATAACCGGCGAGAAGGATATGACGCTGACGGGGATGATATGCCGCTGTTCGCTTTACGATTTTTCGGAAAAGATCGTGCTTCCGCACGAAGAGACGCTTACCAAAGCGAAAGCCGACAGGTTCGAGCTTATGAAAGCGACTTATTGCAACTTCTCGTCGATCTATTCGCTTTACAACGACGCGTCGGGCAGAATAAAAGAAATTCAGCAAAGAGAGACCGAAAAAGCGCCGATATATTGCTTTGAGGACGGCGAAAACGTAATTCATTCGCTTTGGAAGATCGAAGACGAAAACACGATAAAAGAAATTCAGGACATCCTCGCCGACAAGCAGCTTTTCATCGCGGACGGACATCACAGATACGAAACCGCCTGCAACTTCAAAAAATACTGCGAGGAACAAGGCATCGACCTTGAAGCCGACAAGGTGCTTATGACGATAGTCGATATGGACGACGAGGGTCTGCTCGTGCTCCCGACGCACCGCCTTATAGTCGACCTTGACGTGAACGAAAAAGAGCTTATCGAAAAATGCCTCGAAAATTTCGAGGTGAGCGAAGCACCGGTCGAGCTCGTTGAAGAAACGCTCGGCAAGATCGGAAACCACGCCTTCGCGCTTTACACGGGTGGTGGATTCGTCAGTGTACTTAAGCTCCGCGCCGAAGCGGAGGGAAGGATAATCGACGGAAGAAGCGAGGCTTACAGCGACCTCGACGTCAGTATCCTTCACAGCTTGGTGTTGGAGCGCGCTCTCGGAATAGATAAACAGAATATGGCGAATCAGGTCAATCTTCGCTATACCCGCTCGAAGGACGAAGCGATCGCCGCAGTCAACAGCGGGAACGCGAGCGCTTGTTTCATCATCAACGCGACGAAGGTCAGCCAGATAAAGGCAGTCGCGCTCGCGGGGGACAAGATGCCGCAGAAGAGCACCTATTTCTATCCGAAGCTTAAGACCGGACTCGTCATGAATACGCTTGAAAGAGGTTAAAAGATGAGAAAAGAATTAGATAAAAAATACGATCCCAAGGCTTTTGAGGAAAGACTTTATTCCGAATGGGAAAGCAAGGGTTATTTTAAACCGAACAAAAAAGACAGCGACAAGACTTTTTCGATAGTTATGCCGCCTCCCAACATAACGGGACAGTTACACATGGGCCACGCGCTCGACAACACGCTTCAGGACGTTTTAGTCAGATACAAGCGCATGTGCGGGTACGACACGCTCTGGCTTCCCGGCACGGACCACGCTTCCATCGCCACCGAGGCGAAGATCGTCGAAGCGATGCGCAAAGAGGGTATCTCGAAGGACGACATCGGCAGAGAAGGCTTTTTAAAGCGCGCATGGGATTGGAACGACCAATACGGCAACAGGATATGCGAGCAGCTTAAAAAGCTCGGCTCGAGCTGCGACTGGTCGAAAAAGCGCTTCACGCTCGACGACGGATGCTCGGAAGCGGTCAAAGAGGTTTTCGTAAACCTTTATAACGAAGGGCTTATCTACCGCGGAAACCGTATGGTCAACTGGTGCCCCGTCTGCGGCACGTCGATATCCGACGCGGAAGTCGAATACGAGGAAAAAGACGGCAATTTCTGGCATCTGCTTTATACCGTCAAAGAGACGGGCGAAAAGCTTGAGCTCGCCACGACGAGACCCGAGACTATGCTCGGCGATACCGCCGTCGCGATAAACGAAAACGACCCGAGATACGCTCATCTTCACGGCTGCCACGTCATTCTTCCGCTTCTCGACAAGGAAATCCCGATAGTTTGCGACGAGCACGCCGACATGACGAAGGGCACGGGCGTCGTTAAGATCACCCCCGCGCACGATCCGAACGACTTTGAAGTCGGTCAGAGGCACAATCTTCCCATCGTCCGCGTTTTCACCTACGACGGAAAAATGACCTCCGCCGCCGACAAGGCGCTCGCCGAAGAGGAAGCAAAAAAATCGGGCAACGAATACGAGCCCGAAGTGCTTGACTGCGGCAAATACGCCGGCATGACGACGCTTGAAGCGAGAAAAGCGATTCTCGCCGACCTCGAAGCGGGCGGATATCTTAAATTCGGCGAGCCGTTAAAGCACGCCGTCGGCACCTGCTACCGCTGCCACAGCGTTATCGAGCCGATGGTCTCGAAGCAATGGTTCGTCAGAATGAAGCCGCTTGCCGAGCCGGCTATCGAAGCCGTCAAGACCGGCGACGTCCGCTTTATTCCCGACAGATTCTCGAAAAACTATCTTCATTGGATGGAAAATATACGCGACTGGTGCATTTCGCGTCAGCTTTGGTGGGGACACCGCATTCCCGCGTTCTACTGCGACGACTGCGGCGAGATAACCGTTACCAAGGACGAAAAGGCGTTCTGCCCGAAATGCGGCAAGGAGATGCGCCGCGATCCCGACACGCTCGACACCTGGTTCTCCTCGGCGCTCTGGCCGTTCTCGACGCTCGGCTGGCCGAACGAAGAAGCGCCCGATCTCAAGCGTTTCTACCCGACGACAACGCTCGTTACGGGCTATGACATAATCACCTTCTGGGTTTCGAGAATGATATTCTCGGGGCTCGCGCACACGGGCAAAAAGCCGTTCTCCGACGTGTTCATTCACGGTCTCGTCCGCGACGCGCTCGGAAGAAAGATGTCAAAATCGCTCGGCAACGGCATCGACCCGCTGGTAGTTATTGACCAGTACGGCGCCGACGCTTTGCGCTTCACGCTCGCGACGGGCAACTCGCCCGGAAACGATATGCGCGTCAGCGACGAACGTTTCGAGGCGTCCCGCAACTTTGCGAACAAGATATGGAACGCGGCGAGATTCGTTATGATGAATCTCGACAAGGACTGCGACACCGACAATATCGCGCTTGAAGGGCTTGAAGACGTCGACAAATGGGTCATCTCCGAATACAACCGCGTCGTCGCCGAGGTCCGCGAAAACCTCGACAAATACGAGCTCGGCATCGCCGTTTCGAAGCTTTACGACTTTATCTGGGACGTTTTCTGCGACTGGTACATCGAGCTTGTCAAGCCGCGCCTTTCCGAGAAAGACACTTCGTCCAACGACGCGGCGCAGAGAACTCTTACCTACGTTCTCTCGAACACGCTCAAACTTTTACACCCGTTTATGCCGTTCATCACCGAGGAAATCTGGCAGTCGCTTCCCCACGTCGGCGACAGCATCATGGTTTCTTCCTACCCCGAATATAAAGAAGAGCTTAATTTCGCGGACGAAGAAAAGTCTGTCGGCGTGATGCTTGACGCCATCCGCGCCATCAGAAACCGCCGCGCCGAGATGAACGTCCCGCCCAAAAACAAGGCGCACGTTATCATCGTTACCGCCGAAAAAGCGCTCTTCGTGGGCAAAGAGCCCTATTTCGCGCGCCTCGCGTCCGCAGAATCGCTTACTCTCGCGGACAAATGCGACGCCGAAGGCACCGTTCGCATCGTTACCGAAAACTGCGAGATTTTCATTCCGCTCGCCGACATGGTCGATATCGCGGCGGAAAAAGAGCGTCTTACCAAAGAACTTTTGGGCGCCGAAAACGAGATAAAACGCGCCGAGGGCAAGCTCGGGAACGCCGAATTCGTAGGCAAAGCGCCCGAAAAGGTCGTAAACGCCGAAAAAGAAAAGCTCGCGAAATATCAGGCCCTCGCCGAAAAGCTTAAAGCCAGCATCGCGGCGCTGTAAGGATGCGGTGTTTCACACCTTTTTCGAGAAAAAGGTGTGCCAAAAAGCTTTAAAAAGCGCGAAAGTAAACTTTCGCGGGAAATAGTAAAAAACCGTTTTTTGCGGAACGGTTCAGAAAACAAAAAGAGCGGGAAACCGCTCTTTTTGTATATAAAACTTTGTATATAATTATTTGAGTTCCCAATACTTCGAAAGACTATTAAAATACTGGTTCGGTGATACTGAAATATCGCCCGCCGTACCGTCCGTAAATTCTATGTCTATTTTTTCTATTAAAATCTGGCTTCTGTCATAAGCTCCATGATGATAATCATATTTCTGCGAATAATCTAAACTATCCAAATCTATTGTTCCGATATAACAATAAATTTCTTTGCCGATGTTTCCGTTAAATGTAAATTTTAATTCACCTGTATCTACAATACGGTTATCTTTAAATGCATAGGTGATGCGATAGTGAACATAGCAAATATTATCCGGCGTTTCGCGCGTTTTCGTAATATAACCGCCGACTTCTATCTGTGGGTAGTCTGGGTAGATTCCAGTGCTCGGCTCAAGTACTATTGAAGCGAAGTCGTAAGGATATTTTCCTCCTCCGCAGGAAGCAAGGCAAAGAAGCGTTGCTGCCGCAAGAATTGCCGCGATAATTCGTTTTTTCATGGTTTTTCACCTTTCTTTTTAATGATTTTTGAATTCATTTTTTCTTTTTGGTGCTCGGGCATTCGGCGTCAGCGGGTATACGCCAGCGCCCTTTTTTCTTTTCAGCGGTATAGGAAACCTTTATTTTCCCCGCTTTGCACCATTTGCGCACGGTGGCTTCACAATATCCCCATTTTTCCGCCGCTTCCTTAACGGTTATATATTTCAATC
>JAZUJV010000315.1:0-3247 GCA_045642945.1 Eubacteriales bacterium
CGACGTAAGGATCGCGGGCAGCGTTCTTATAGTCGGCACGAGAGCTATGGAACAGTTCGGCGGCAGCGCCTCGGGCGGACAGAGCACCGCGGCGAAGCTTAACGAGTTCAAATCCGCAGTAGGGTCCGGCGTAAACGTTTACGTTCTCGTTCCGCCGCTTTCCTCGGCTTACTACGCTCCCGCGAAATACCCGAACTCCATTAAGAATCACCAGAATTGCTTCTACGGACTTCGCGACGCGCTCGTTGACGTTGAATTCGTCGACGTTCTCGGCACGCTCGCAAAGCACGTTGACGAGGACATTTATCCGCGCACCGAGCACCATTGGAACGCGCTCGCCGCTTACTACGCCGCGGAAGAATTTTCGAAGGTCGCGGGAACTCCGTTCGACAATCTTTCGACTTTCGAGGTATACAGCATAGACGGCGTTCTCGGTAGCTATTACAACAACTATTCCAACCACGATCCCGTTCTTAAAGCCAATCCCGATACCTTCGTATGGTACGTTCCCACCAGAACGCACACCGTCGAGTATCTCTCGAGAGACAAGGCGACCAACCCGAAGACCGGTATGACGCTCTTCTCCGCCAACAAGGGATATACAAAGTTCATATACGGCGATTCCTACACCACGCACATCATTTCGAACATAGGCAACGGCAGAAAGCTTCTCGTATTCAAGGACAGCTTCGGAAACGCGCTCGCGCCTTTCCTCGTATCCTCCTACGACGAGGTTTATATAGCCGACTACAGATATTTCACCGTCAACGCCAAGAAGTTTATCGAGGAAAAAGGCATTACCGACGTTTGCTTCGCTATTTCCGCTTTCGGCGTCGCGGGTAAAAACAGAGATTATATTACCAAACTTCTGCATTATTAAGGAGACGTTATGTCCGTAACCGATTATCCCTTCGATATTTCCGCACTTACCGAAAACAGACGCAAAACGCGCCGTCAGCTTTTGGAGGACGGAAGCAAAAGGATAAAAAAGAATATCGCCGTTTTAGGCGGGTCCACGACGAACGATTTCGTTAAATCGCTTGAGATATTTCTGCTCTCGCAGGGCATCGAGCCGAGCTTTTATCAGTCGGAATACAACAGATTTTGGCAGGACGCGATGTTCGACAACCCCGAGCTTGAAGCGTTCAATCCGGATATAATCTATATCCACACGAGCTACAGAAATATCGCGGCGTTCCTTCCCTCTTCCTCGGACAGCGCGGAAGATATTGAGAAAAGCATAGACGAAAGATTCAATTACTTTTCGAAAATGTGGGAGAGGATAGAAAACGTTTATCACTGTCCCATTATACAGAACAATTTCGAGCTGCCGCCTTACAGACTTTTCGGTAACCGTGATTTTTCGGACGTACACGGCGGAGTAAACTATATCACGCGGCTCAACGCGAAATTCGCGCAGTACGCCGACAGCCACAACGGATTTTATATTCAGGATATAAACTACGTCGCCGCCTGCTTCGGGCTTGACAAGTGGTTTGACGACGAGGCATGGTATATGTATAAATACTGCTGCGCGCTCGCGGCGGTGCCTTACGTTTCGGCAAATCTTTCGCATATTATTAAATCCATTTTCGGCAAAAACAAAAAGGTTCTCGCGCTTGACCTTGACAACACCCTTTGGGGCGGCGTCGTAGGAGACGACGGCGTAGAGGGCATCGAGATAGGCGAAGAGACGGCTACCGCGGAATGCTATAAGGCGTTTCAGGAATACGTGAAGAAGCAGAAGGATATCGGCATTATGCTGACCATCGCTTCGAAAAACGACTATGAAAACGCGATAGCGGGGCTTAATCATCCCGAAGGAGTTTTAAGACCCGACGACTTTATCGTCATCAAGGCGAACTGGGAAACGAAGGACAGAAACCTTGACACGACGGCGAAGGAGATGGACCTCGGCATAGACTCTTTCGTGTTCGCGGACGACAACCCGACGGAACGCGCGCTTGTAGGCAGAAGCTTGCCTACCGTTGCGATACCCGAGATGAACAGACCTTCGGAATATATCCGCACCATCGACAGAAACGGATATTTTGAGGTAACGAACTTCTCTTCCGACGACCTTAAGAGAAACGATATGTATAAGGCGAACGTGAAAAGAGCGGAGCTTTCCGCGGAGTTCACCGATTATAACGAGTATCTTTTAAGTTTAGATATGAAGGCGGAGATACTTCCCTTCTCGCCGGTCTATATGCAGAGGATAACCCAGCTTACCAACAAGTCCAATCAGTTTAACCTTACCACGAAGAGATATACGCTTCAGGAGACCGAAAACGCGGCATCCGACGGAGAGCATATCACGCTTTACGGCAAGATGAGCGATACCTTCGGCGACAACGGTGTCGTTTCGGTAGTTATCGGAAAGATAAACGGCAAAGTCCTCGATATAGAGCTTTGGCTTATGAGCTGCCGCGTATTGAAGAAAAAGATGGAATACGCTATGCTCGATACTCTCGTCGAAAACAGCAGGCAGAAAGGCATAGAGACCATTATAGGGCATTACTACCCCACCGCGAAGAACGGTATGGTCAAAGAGCTTTATAAGGATTTCGGCTTCACCAAGACGAAAGAAGACGAAAACGGGAACACCGAATGGGAACTTCAGACAGAAGGATATAAAAATCAGAACGACGTTATAAAAGTAAATTCGGAGGATTGAATATGGCACAGGAAAATATTATCGAAAGACTTACCGAAGTTTTTCAGAACGTTTTTGACGACGACGAAATCGAGATCGGACGCGATACCACCGCAGACGACATAGAAGATTGGGACAGCTTGGAGCACATCAATCTTATAGCCGCAGTCGAGCGCGAGTTCGGCGTTAAGTTCACGATGAAAGAAGTTTCGACGATGAAGAACGTCGGAGAAATGATTGACATTATCACCGAAAGAGGTTAAAAAAGCACAACAAAAATACCCGCCGAAGCGGGTATTTTTATTTTTTTCGGTTTTAGGACGAAAAGCTGATTGGGATAGCCGAATTCGGTTGTAAAGTCGGATTCGGTAAAGCCGAACTTTTTATATTATGCTAACGGGAAAACAGCAGCTCGCCGACGATACGCCCGTCCCTGACGGCGCAAAGGGCGCGGTTTTCGCTCATGAATCAGAGCACCGTCCGTTTATGGTCTTCAATAGCATCTTCGGTCTCGAGACCGGGAAAATCATCACGGACTTTGCGCACGAGCGACATCCAGTTTTCGATCAGATCGTTTGAAGCGAATAATAC